>CAYUVB010000018.1:0-3481 GCA_964448055.1 uncultured Desulfurococcales archaeon
GAGGGAGAAATAGACCTAAGCTCGGGAGTATGGAAAAGCTAACAAAACCTCATTTCATTTTTTCCACATACATTTTCCACAAAAACACTATTGATACACTTCAAATTATAATCAAAATCACTAATATTTATCCAGTATCATTACAGTATAGAATAGAGAAGGGAGCGAGATGTAGTACTATGAAACCAAAGGATCACTACGTCCTGATTTAATTGGTGATATTACTTAGTTCAAGAAGGGTTTGGTGGACCGGCCGGGATTTGAACCCGGGACCTCTCGGGTGCAAGCCGAGCGCTCTTCCAGGCTGAGCTACCGGCCCAGGTTAATTGTGTTGGAGATAGGGTGTTTTTTAATATTTTTGGTCATCTATTATTCGCTTCAAACAATTTGGGCCATACGACTCAAACTTCAATTGATTTAATCATTTATAACTAAAATTCTCTAGGTGACTAGAATGTTAATTGACCATGAAAATACAAAACAAGCTTAAAGTATCCAATAGCAAACATGATTCAATTAGATGCTAGATAAGATTTGGTGCGGGGGGTGGGATTTGAACCCACGCAGGCCTACGCCATCGGGTCCTCAGCCCGACCCCTTTGACCAGGCTCGGGCACCCCCGCACCAGGGAGAAACATACCCTATGTAATTCCGTATATCCAGACTTAGATGCAGTATTTTTAGCTTTTATTCTATTTCCCAGATTCTAATGTTTCTTGTAAATATTCTTCTAAGTCTATGCCTAGCCTATGTAATTCTTCTACTATTTTTTCATGAATAGTCGGCGATATAACTTTATTCTTAAGAAGTTCAACGTATTCGTTAACATCTATTACTTTTACCTTATCCCCTATTTTGACTACATCCAATGCTAAATCATGATACACTATTCTATTTGTTGAAACCTCGGGTGGTGTATTTACGTTTATGTACTCTCCCTTCAAGTTTCCATTACGGTCATAATATCTGTGAGTTATTAGCCAAGAGCTTGTATCTATCCTCATTATGTCGTAATCGCCTGGTTCTTTCTCAATTCCAAGTCCATCATATATTCCTTGTGTTTTAAAAGTTCTTCTTAGTTCTATTACTATATGATCTTCCTTAACTATTATTGATTCAGGTTTCCCTGGTGTAAGTCTTAGTATTTTTCCATCAGGCTTAATATGATGTATTTCTATTCTCTTCGACTCTTTTATCTTATCTGCTATATATTCTAATATCCCTTGAAATGCTCTATTGGGCTCTAACCATTTGTTAGCAATAAGTTTTTCAGCATAATCTACCACTATTGCTAACTCATCACCTAGTGCTTTAGCAGAATGATGGTATGGCGTGGTTGCTGTAACCTCAGCTCTTACATAATCAAGTCTATATTTTGCCTTGCTAGGTAGTGTTAGAAGGACTATCTTCTCGCCTGGATATATCAATTCTGGTGCCTTAGTTTTCTCAGCAATCTTCTTCAATTCTTTTAATTTCTCTCTTAACTCATTTACTTCCTTTAATAAAGCTTCTGGTGAAGCATGAGCAGCACTACTTCTCCAATGCACCCCTAATCCTTCTCTAGTAATATTTGATGCTAACATTAGTAATTCTGCTCTTTTATCGTAGCTCCTTATATGTTCGCTTATGGTTACTTTTGACTCACCTTCTATTATTGCGGCATAGTAGCCTATTACTCTTATATTGTTTACAAGCTTTATAGGTTCACCTGGCTTAAGCCTTGTCTTAGCCACACTTACTAATACTTCGTCTCCAGGATTATTTTCGCATGGCCTTAATATCCCTGTTAGGTTATATGGTAATTTTACATTACACTCATTGTTTTCCCTTGACTCGATTATTCCTTTAACTATTGAATAAAGACCAATTTTGGATTCCCATTTGATATAATAACCCACATATTCCTCTAATATACTTGAGACCGTATCGACTTGTTTAGGGAACCCTATTATCAATAGCGTATGGGGGTCATCGTCTGTGGTTTTTACTGTAACATCTGGTGCTACATTATTCTCTGGTATGTTCAAGCGTTGTCTTATTATAGGTGTAGCTTGAACTATCATTATGCCTTGATCTAACAATATCTTCGTAATAGCTGTTGCATATATTCCTCTAACTCTAGCCTTAACTATGTCTTGTAACGTCATAGCGTTAATCCTTTACCGTTTCAAGTAATGTTACAACATTCCATATTATTATCCTAGTATGTGTAGGCATGTTAGGATCTTGGCTTACTTCGTCTAATATTCCAACAGCATTAGCTGCTCTTACACCAGGACTTAGTGATAGGTCCTGGAGCCTCTTTATTGCTTCAGTTGCAGCCCTCCTGATGTTCCTTGGTACACTTGTATCATTTATTACACGTATAAGCATGAGTATTGCTTGTTTTATTTTGGCTTCATTATTATACGCCATCCCGCAATCACACCTCTATTCTCCTAGCTAGTGTCCCTTATCATAACTTCTGTGTAAAATATGTTTATTTCCTAGCCTAAGCAAATCAAAGCCTAGGTGTATACTAAACTATGGGGAAGATAAACAGCGATACTAGGAGAAAAGCATTACAGAAAATGGGCGAACTATTACGTGCTGGTGCAGTAATGTTATCCGATACGTGCCCAGAGTGCGGCCTACCATTATTTAAGTTAAAAAGTGGTGAAATAGTATGTCCTATTCACGGCAAGATTTATGTTGCACGAAGCGAGGAGGAAGCCGAACGATATACAATGATTGGTGTTTTGGATTCGTTGGAAAATATTATCATTAAGGAGCTTGTTGAACTTAAGAATAGACTTGAAAAAGGACCTAGAGATTTTGATGAAAGAGAACAATTAATCCGTAATATTGTGGGCTGGCTCGAAGTCATTGAGAGAATTGAACGTATTAAAAGAGAACTAGCACTTGCTAGTAAAAGTGTTAGTAGTACTCAAGGCCTACGTAGATAATTTTCTATGATATCAAGGGCTTTGTTAATTATTATTTCTGGGGGCTTAGTACCATCAAGGAGAATTAATTCACCCTGTGAAACTAAATCTAGGTATATTCTTCTAGCTTTCTCTAATATACCTGGTTCTTCATAGAAACTTGGTTTTGATCTACTCGTCTTTATCCTTTTTAATGCAATATCTATTGGTATGTCTATGTAAAATGCTAGATGCGGCTTTGGTACGTATTTATTTAGTAGTCTTATCCAATCTATTGGTGCTCCTAATGCTCCCTGGTATGCAATAGAAGAATAGATATATCTGTCAACAACAACAATATATCCTTCATCTAATTTAACTTTTATCTCATTTAGATAGTGGTGAAGTCTATCTGCTGCATACAATAACGCTTCAATTCTGGGGTCACGATATTCTCTTGTAAGAGATCTTATAAGTTCACCTATAAGGTTATGTGTAGGCTCCATGGTATAATGAGCTAACATACCCTTGTCTTGTATCCTCTTTACTATACCTCTTGCTAATGTTGTCTTACCTGC
>CAYUVB010000018.1:3581-32411 GCA_964448055.1 uncultured Desulfurococcales archaeon
GCGACATTCTCTCCTTTTACATTAGATTCGGGATCATTAATTACTCCTCGATCAGGATCTATATCTCCTAAAGGTGATATAGGTTTCAGTGAAAAAAGAACAGATGCCTCTATGAATTCTACATCAAGTGCTAGTACGGGCTTCAATAATATAGGTAATTTCTTATAGGTCATCTAGTACTACCTCTAGCCCATGTAGCCTTCTGATATAGAATGCTGCTTTAACCGAGTTAGTTTTAATAGCACCTTCAATTTTCAGCCTTGAAACTATAGGGCAAGTATCCTTTATCACAATTACACCTAATTCCTTTAGTTTATTTATTAATCCTTTCTTTTCTGCTACATTGTATATGAATTTACTTGTAGAGAGAATTATTTTCTCCTTAACACCTTGTCTAGATAATACATCATATACATATTCAAGTTCTTTAAGACCTAAATGCGGGCATCCAATAAAGAACATAGAAATCTTATTCCTCCTTATAGCGCTTAACCTTGCCATTACTTCACGCAGATCACTATCATCTACACTTATTGCTTCCTCAATATAATCCTTGTTTAATAGAGACGTCTCAGGCGAAATACCATCTATAATAGCAAGAGGGTTATCACTAGATGTAGCTAATGCCGCACTGAAGGATTTCATCATCATCTCGCTTCTTGGGAACTTGGCTTCAATAAAAGCTACTCTTCCCCTAGAAATTTCACCTACATAATAACCTAATAGCCCTGCCTTAACAGCATTATCTATATTGGTTTTAACCTTAACGTATATTCGTGGTATTCTGTTTTCTTCTATATGCAATCCTGCATAATATGTCCTACCAGTTAGGGCTGCAAATAATGCAAGTGGTCCTCCCTCTTTATTTGTTCTGGCACCTAGTACTATGTTAGCATAAGCAACAGCACTAGATTCTCCCCATGCTAGATGTTCACCTTTCTTAGGCTTTCTTAAATAGTATGGTGTACAAGTTAATGTAGGATCGAAGCCCATTTTTATTAACGCATTTATTATTCTAACTTGTTTTTCTATTTCTTCGTGGGTTAAATTAAATAATTCTATTAATTCGCTATCAAATGATGAGGGATTAAGTGTGCTATAAACTTTTACTTTAGCTCCTGTCCTAGAGAGATATTCTATGAACTCTAATCCAGGATCACGTATGTTCAGATATGATATTCCGGAAACATGCGCATGTGCTATTGGTATAAGTTTTTCAGCACCTAAGGCTTCACCTACTTTAACCAATACTTTCATAGCTATACTAACTGCTTCACCTTCTTCTCCATTGAGCATTTTCTCTTCTACAGAGGTTAAATACAATATCTAAGCCTCAGCATAATTATGTAGTATTATGGGGAATACGCGCTTTGTTATACTTTTCATCTCCTATAGGTTTTGTAGCATCTATCCCCATCTTGGATGTAACACCATCTTCAGCTGATGGATCAAGAGTAGATCCACGTGCATGAGTAATTATTACTAAGTCCTTATGTGCTTGGAATCTAGTTGCTATAGCCCATTCGACTTCCAACGGATTATCTGGATCAACATCACTATCCACTACTACAACATGTTTCAAGCTAGGATGAGCTGCTAGAGCCGCCAAGATGGCATTTTTTGCATCACCATCAACATTCTTTTCTATAGATATCACTGCGTGAAGCCACCCACCACCACCAGGAGTAAGTCTAACCTTAACTACTTTCGGTACTACTCTTCTTACAGTTTCCCATATCATGGCCTCTCTCGGGAAGCCCATTAATAACTGATGTTCTCTCCCACCTGGTAATATTATATGAAATAGAGGGTTAGCGCTAACGTATATATTATCGATTGTAATTAATGGCTGCTTACGTATCTTGTCATACGTCAACGTTATATCAACGAAAGGTCCTTCATCTACTAATTCACTCGTTAATTTACCTTCAAGTACTACTTCAGCATCACATGGGATAGGTAAGTTATATTTAGGCGTATACGCTATCCTAATTTTTTTATCTAATAGCTTTGAAGCAAGACCTATCTCAAAAACTCCAAATGGTGGACTAAGCGCTGAGGCAATCATCAATGCAGGATGAACTCCAATAACTATAGCTATAGGAGTATCTTTCCCCTTCTTCAAGTTCTCATTGTATATGTAGTATAAATGCCGTGGAACTATTCTAATCGTTGCCTTATCCTTACCTAATATCATTATTCTATGAATAGATGCATTACAGTTATTTTCGTCTAAACACGCTATAACTATAGACGACGTAATATACCTACCACCATCCTTTTCATAAAACTTTATTGCAGGCAAACGTGTTAAGTCTAATTCAATAGTCTTTAAGTCAAAGGACTCTTCTCTAAATTCAGGCTTCGAGGCTAAAGCTTCAAGTATTTTCTTATAAGCTTCTTCATCATTTGATACATTTAATGCATGATATAGTTTATTCCTTGTGTTAATAACGTTGCCTACTGACTCCATCAAAGTATTTGATATCTTCCTAAAGATGATAGTCTTACCTTTTTTATCCATATCCCATAGTATTTTCGATACTTGGTATACTGGGCTTACTTCTTTATCGACTATGTATACCTCATTAACTTTGTATAGATACTCTATAAAGGATTTAAGGCTTAAATCATGTATTTTGAAGGCTTACCCACCTCCTCCCATGTTTCAGATAGTCTTATCTTACTAAAAGCAATGCCACGAACTTCTCCTTCATAACGTGTTTGAACGTATATTTCGTTTTTAGTAAAATCTATTGCCTGCACAATACCAGGTGCCTTATCTTCTAGATTTACGTCTAGTAGACTAACTAACAATCCTTTTTCAAACCCTTTAACAAATACGTATATCTCCATATCACCATATTTCTGCGATAGTAACTCAACTATTGATCTAATATTAGTTTGCCTATCAATAACTATAAATAAGGTGTTGATGTATCTTGAGACATAAAGAGGTGTTACACCCACTTGCTGTAATAAGTCTTTTACTTCACTTATATCTATCTTTTCGCCTGTAAATATATACGTGTTTATTAACGCGATATCGTTCAAGTTGAATTTACGGATTTTACCATTCTCGAGATATCTTTGATAAGCCCTACTTCTTAGATATCTTCTATCGTCCCTATCTCTTTTCTTAACTACTTGAGGTGACGGTAGACTTAGTACGTTTATCGATGTGTTAAGGAATGTTTTCTTAAACACTTCTGCAAGATCTTTATCACCAAGAATTATTACATAATCAGGTTTAACAGATCTTACCATATCTATCTTGTACTCAACTGCTTGAGCTCCATGTACCCAACCATCTGTATCTATAATTACTATATCTCCTTTATTTCTTAACAAATTCGCTAACTCAATTATACTAGGTATAATCCTATGTAGAACATATGAAGGTGTTATAGAGCCTATCATCCTTAATATCTCTGCACTTAAATCTCTTAACCATAATATCTTTTTGTCAGGTACTGCAGCTGAAATAAAACCAGGAGGACCTATATCAGCTTGACCTATATCAGCATCTATTATCACGGGCTTTAAGCCGTACTCTAATGCCATGTTTGATATAAATGCTGTTAGCGATGATTTACCGCTTTCTACAGGCCCTATTATCATAATAGTACATTTCTGATATGTACTCTTGCATTTGGTTAAGATTTCATTTATGTTAGTTTCCCATACATCTACTACTTCCTCACCAGGAGCTGGTTCTTCTATTCCTCCTCCATCACCCAGTGATATTTCTAAACGGGATTTATCTTCTAGTCCTTTTATGACATAACTTCTATATCTATTGATGACAAATCTTTCACCCTCACCAAAGGTTGCACCTAATACTTTCACTTTCCCTTTCTCGACTCTTATTGAAGCAGGCCCGCTTACACGTAACAGCTTATTCTTTTCTAAGTCGACGTTTAACATCATGTCTGTGCAACCCTCTGTATTATAATGGACTTAATCATCGTAATTATTCAAAACCTGAACTCATTGAGAACGAAATTTAATACCCGGTTTAAAAGATATGTTTATTGCTGCATTGATATCTTTATCTTTAACTCGCTCACTTAAATCTAAATCTAATGTTGGTTTAGTGGTATACTCCTCTTCAACTAACTCAACTCTTACACCACATCCTTCTACCAAACTATATATTTTGGATGCAATTTCAGGACCATTATGTGAGGCTCCTATACGTATTATCATGTTCTTATGTGGGTATATGTCTATAACCTTAGATACTATGTCCGAAATTTTATCCTCGGATACCTTGCCTAATTCAGCTATTTCACCATCAGTAATTACCGCATAAGCCACATAACCTGGACCAACATCTACACCCATTATAACCTCACTATATTCTTCCTTACCATACAGTAAACATAATGCCTTTTCAACAACACTATCTACTTGAGATTCATCTGTAATTACAAATATATCAACAGTCATCTTATCTTGTTCTGCGAGTCTCTCAGACACTTCTTTATCCACTAGTATTACCCTAACTCTATTCTTTATCTCATCTACATTTATGCCCTTCGACGGAACTACTATTTCAACTCCTCTCATACGTAGTCTATCAAGTACTTTTACAAATATCTTGGGATTAAGTACTATTACACCTATGGCCCTAGGGTATCTTGATATGGTTTTACCCCCTCATATGTACTTTATTGTTTCATTTCTCCATAGGCGATCTGATATGTTGAATCGACTAGGATGACGTTTATCTCGTGGTAATAGAGGGTTTATAGGGTATTATATAGTCTTATTCTTCTTGAGGAGGTAGCCTCTGAATAATAAAGAGTTTACGATAACAGGCAGCAAGGAACTTGATAAAATATTCTTGGAAGCTAAAGGCCCTATCCTCATTTACGGTGAAGCTGGTGTAGGTAAAACTAATTTAGCATTACATGTTGCTAGACTCTTGAGTATTCAAGGAGAAAAGGTGCTGTATATCAATACGGAGGGCTGGGCTTACAAAGGCAGGGTTTGTAAACTTAATGGGTTAGATAACGTAGTGTTTATTGACATTAGTGATTTTTGGGTTCAAACACTTTTGATTATAAGCAAGTTGCCAAGCATGTATAATAGATTTAGAGCTATAATAGTTGATACTATAAATAATTTATTTAGAGTAGAAGAGAATCTTGAAGCAGCAACTAGGGCACTTAGCGCACAAATGGCGACATTATATCGCATCTCTAGCAGGAGTAATGTGCTTGTACTTGTACTTGGACAAGTAAGGGCTTATGAAGGAAATGAAGAAATAAGTGGTTCAACATACATTAGGTTTTGGTCAACAACCATATTAAGAATAGAAAAGGCTATCGGATATAGGTTAATTGTTTTAGAGAAGCCTAAGAAGGAAATAAGATTAAAGTTTGAGATAAATGATAAAGGTGTTGCCTGGGTTTAAACTATGTTTACAGGTAATCTTGTAATAGACACTATACTGGTTTATCTTCCTGCCATGGTTTCTAATGCTACTCCAACATTTATTAGAAGAGGCACACCATTGGATAAAGGCAAGATTTTCATTGACGGCCGAAGAGTTCTTGGTGACGGTAAAACCATTGAAGGATTAATAGTGGGGATATATTTTGGTTTTATAGTATCACTTTCATACACTATAGTACTCGGACATTATATATTAGCATTACAGTTATTGGCCTCTAGTCTCGGCGCGCTCATAGGTGACATTATTGGCTCATTTATTAAGAGAAGAATGGGTATACCGCGTGGGGGTAGAGCGCTTGTTCTAGATCAGCTGGATTTTTACCTAGGAGCTAATGCATTGCTACTAGCTTCAGGGTTCAAGATAAATATATGGATATTCCTAGTAGGAGCTATAATTGTTCTAGTCTTACACATTATAACTAATAGGGTAGCATATATGTTAGGATTGAAAAATGTTCCCTGGTGATTTATGTTTTTATTTAGTCCTTAATTATTCCTGCAAGCTTCTTCATCATATACCTGTATTTTACATACTTGTCTTCTGGCGAAAATCTTGGGGGATGTGCTACTTTTACCTGTCCACCACATACAGGACATTTATCTCTTCGAAGAGTATACCTTCCACATACTATACATTTATGAATAAGCCACTTCAACCTCTCGTCCTCTCTCTAGTAAATTCAACTATTCCGTCATGTTGTTTAATGATTTCAGTTACCTTTTTCACTATCTTGCTTAATGCTTTCTCCGCTAATTTGTAATCCGTAGCAGTTACCTCAACTACATATCTTGGGGCTCCAATAGTGTATATTCGTATATCTATGTCTTTATCAACTTCTTTATAGGCTTTCGTTAATGCGTCTCTAATTATCTCAACACCGTTTGGTTTTATTACTTGTATCGTGAATACTCCTTTAACTTTAACTTTCTTTATCGTAATATGCTTGTCTGCAAGTTCTTTTAGTATCTTGGCCCATTCTTCAGGTACCCCTGCTTCAAGTAACGCCTCTATGCCTCTTATTACAGATTCCTCTAATCCTGCATATATTTCGCCATAGTAGTCTTCTAATCTCCAACCAGCCTCTTTGTAAGCCTCTTCTTTTGTCTTCCCTAGTCTATCTGCTGCTATCTCAAGTATTTTATCGGCCTTTACAGCTCTCTTCCATTCTAGCATTTTCCTACGTCTTTCGCCTTCTGTAACACGTTTCAATGAAATATCAACATGTTTTTTAACTTTATTTACTCTTATTACCTTACCTACTACTTTCTGACCCTCCCTTAGGTAATCCTTAATGTTTCTTATCCATCTAGAAGATACTTCACTCCAAGGAAGATATGCTTCAAGTCCTCCATATTCATCTAACGTGACGTAGGCTCCGTAATCAAATACCTTAACTATTGTACCTACTACTAGTTCACCTACATCGGGTAGATCTTTACGTCTCATCATCACGACTTACACCTTAACATAGTTACTATACTTACTATGTAGAGTAGAGGTTAAAATCATGTATTGAAGCTAGTATTTGAGCCAGTATTTTATAGAAACAGAATATGCTACTAACTATTTTCTTAATAGTCATTGATAATATTATGTTTTAACCTAGTTCCTTGACTATAGTCCCTAAGATCTTTGCTTTACCCCCTCTAGGCTCTACAAGTATACGTCCACAAACGAGGCATCGTACGGGGAAAGTTGCATGCGAGAATACTATTTGCTCATTCTCACAATCAGGACATCTGACTACATAGAACTTGCTTCGAGGCATAGGAATTAATATTTTACGGCGTTTCACGACCTCCCACCTTGTTAGCCAACTAGTTCTATCTTCTTCAACCTAATTCCACGTCTATGAAGTATATATCCACATTTAATACATCTAAGTTTTAACACTATCTTCTTAGTAACCTTAGCAAATCTCTTTTGCTCAGGTTTACGTTTGCTACCATATCCTTCTTGCTTTCTCCTATATCTTCTTTCACCTTCAGATAAAGCTCTTCGTCTACCATGTTTATATATCGTTACTGTATGCTCTGTATGTGTTCTACATCTAGGGCAATACGTTCTTATCCTTTTGGGGAACTTCACATCAACCACCAGTAAGCATCGATATGTGCTACGCTATTTACCCTCCCTCATGCTAGTTGCGGACTGCTATTTAAATATTTTAATCTTATATATCATTACATGGCCCAGTACTTCATATATAAACGCATCTACAGAGTCCATTAATACTATGTCACCAGGCTTTAAGAGAATGTTCTTGTAGGTAAACGACTTGAGCACCTTAACTAATACCCTTGAAGCTGTATCCGGAGCAGATTTAAGACATATTACTCCCTCATAATAATTAACTAATATGTTCTTCATACGTAGTAATATATTTGAATCAAACGACTTGTCTACTATATTCTGTACTAGAGCTTTATTCAATCTTAACATGAGAATAGTGCGCGCTAATTCCTCTAATTCCTTTCTAACATATTCGCATTCATCTTTGTATTTTTCCATGCACCTTGATAAAAAGTCTATTAATGATGATTGTATTTCGGTTAGTTTTACTTGGCTTATTGTTTGTAATTCTTGTTCTCTTAGTTCTCTGGATACTAGAGAACGTAATTCATCACTCATTGTTTTCCACCAAAATAATCGATCATATTATTCTCTTTATTTCACCCACATTTTTAAGAGCAAGGTAAACAGCAAGCCCTAATTCTATTTTGACTGGAGTATCCTTTGATATATTGATTCTCGTGCCTAAGATAGTTATATTCCTTAAGTCCACCATAGGCTTAAATATAGCATAACCTTTAAATGGCGATAAATCCAAAGATAATGAAAAGTCATGCAAATCCTTAATATCTATTACTTTTAAACCTGTTTTACCATTGAGGGAACCTGGTACTCTTATTAATCTATGTATATCTATTGTAACCTTCTCGTCGACTAGTATTTTCGCCTGCTCTATTATATAATCAAGGATTATACCGGAATGACTTACTGTTGTAGATACAGATGGAGATGTTAAGCCATTAATGTATTCGTGTATATGAGTACTTGTATCCTTTTGTTTTATTAGAGTTATTGCTAAACGTCTACGCCATCCATAATCATCTATTCTTGGCAATAAGGCAAGATATTTTGTTCTGCCATGTTTTTCGTCAGTAAGCTTCAGTGATTCAAGATCTAAACCTAAGCCTATCATGTAGTCTATTATTTCGCGGCGAACCTCTGAACTCATAAGAGCAGTTTCATTGTCTAATTCTACATGCACATGGTAACCTCTATGACCAGAGAAGTATATTTTGATATCTTCTCTAGAGAAACCAAAATCCTCTACTAGGACATCCACGAGCTTAATTACTTCGTTTAACCCCTTGATAACACATTCATCATCTACCAATACTATTTTATCTACTTTTTCACCGCATATAGGGCAAGATTTAATATCTTCTCCATTAATTAATCCCATATGTCCTTTAGGACAAAACCAATATCTTACTTCTTTACAACCAGGTATATGATCAGTATCTATATCAAATACTAGGTCCGAGCCTAACCATTTTTTAGATTCCATATCTTTTAATCCAGGGTTCTCATACTTAGCTGAAGAATAATAAAGGTGCTTTGGTGTTTTCGATTGTATGTATGATCTTAAATCATCAATTGTTTTAAATGCTAGGTGCCTAATGTAAGTATCTGAATCGAATGGTTGGATAGCGAATTCCCTTAAAGCATAATCATGCGGAAGTCTTATACTAGCCTTCTTGTAATAATCTTTAAAAAGTTTTACAATGATTTTCATTGAAGTCTTATTCAACTCTTGGTGCAACATAGAACCTCAGCCTTGCTCCTTGAGGTAACTCGAATTCTATCTTACATGGCATATCAGTAGAGAAGTGTATTGAGACTGTATCAGCCGCCTTAGATGCTCCGGCTATATCTGAGAAATAGTCAAGACTATACCCTGCACGCGATTCTTCCTCAACGTTTAGTTCTAGTAAGCTTCCTCCTTCAACATTCATTTCTATCTCTGCTTCAGCTATATCACTTGATGCTTGTGCAACGAACTTATCTTCTTTAGCATACAAAGCTAGGTCTTTACCAACGGGTTCGAGATCCTTAACTAGGTCATTAAAAACATCACTCATCATTCTAATATGTGCCTTGAACTCTAGTTTAGCCTCTATATCGGGTATTTCCTCTACACTTAATGTTAATTGTGGTAATACGAATCTCCTGATACTCTTACCTATGAATGATATTGAAAACTTTGAACCCTCCGTAGCTAACTCTAATTGATCTTCCTTAGTTGCTCGCCTCATAATCCTTGCTATGTCTTCAAAGTTTACACCTATTTTCTCTTCTTTTTCAACCTCGAAGACATCAAAAGCTGTATTAGGTACATGAAAATCTATTAACACTACATGCGATGGGTCCATTGCTTTAAGTCTAAGACCTTCATTGTTTACTACGAATACTCCTTCCTCTATTATCTTACCTATAGCCGATATTACGTATCGCCATACTCTAGCATCAAAAAATAGTAGCCTCATTATTCTATCCCTACTTTCTTATGCTAATTGTTTCCCTTAAATTCCTATTGTATTCTTAACTTATACGCATGGGTATAAGAGAGTGCGTTCTGTATACGCCTAAGCGAACGATATATGTATTTCTTAGAAGATATGTAATGGGGCGTTCTAAAATAAGCTTCTATTAAATCTTCTAAACTCTTTCCTAGTACTCGCTCAATAAGGTTTATGAATTCTTTAATGTCCAACTCCGTATTACTTCTCCTAAGCATATTCTCTCCAGACATGGCCGCACCTCGTGCATTTGAAGAATCTAGTCGGTGGTTCATCTGCTCTACGTGTTTGCATAACCCAATAAAATGCTTCATTATGACCACACTTAGGACATATCACGTCTTTAGTCTTAGGTAATACCTTAGGGAGCTTGCTCTCGTCTATCACTATTAGCTTCTCCTTTTCTGTGTGTTCAATCCTCGTTGTCATCTTATACATGGTTCTAACTTTATCCTTCACACTAGAGGGATCAAGTGTACGTCCACATTTAGGGCAAACGAGCATAGTTTTTCCATCTATTTTCTTAGGCCTCATTAATGTACCGCACTTGGGGCAAAACATACATGTGCCACCTCCTTATCATGGCCGTTCTGCTGTTAGCCCTAGTTATACCTAGGGGGCTTATTTGGTTTGCCTACACCCTCGTAGTTTAAGATACTCATCTTTAATTCTTTTCAGGAACCTAATAAAATAGTTAAGTTCTGAAATCACATCCTTTGGGACATTGTTAATAGGAATACAACGCTTACGCATGAATACTTGACGTATTATATCCATTATACTAACATCATCAAGAATGATTATATTGACCTCTTGCAATATTGGATTCTTATTTATGTTGTACATAAGTGCTTCTACATTGTCTGATTCTTCGATAACAATACCATCTATGGATTTTGTACCACGTAGAACCATGAGTATTAGGATGTAATTTTTATTACATGAGGCAAGGTCAATTAGTCCTAAACGTACTTCCTTTTTACTTAAAAGAACTCTATTACTCAATGTTTAATGCTTCCTTAAATTTTTCTTGGAATTCTTTAGCCATACGAGATATATCATTTAGAACCTCCTTAAGTACTTCAATAGGTGCTCTTGAGCCATCAGTTATTATCGTTAACGTCAATTTTGGTATTAGGGGATGATCTATTCTGTAAGCTGAGTATACTACTTCTGGCTTTGCCTCAGCTAGTTTAGCTATGAGATTGCCCATCGTGTAATCTTCATCTGCTATGTTGATTATCAATTCTTTATCAGTATTCTTTATAACCTCTATTCTGCCCATAATCTTAACCCCTACGTTATGCTCTTTACGTTAAGCTTGCTTATATATTGTTTTGATCTTCTTAATAGCTTGTTCAAGATTGACTGCAAGCCTAGGTTTACCTACTTCTTCGTCCTCTACAAGTATTCCTTCATCAATTAATACCCTTACTATGTCCTTAGGATTCTTGTCCAAGAGTATGGAAGCATAGACTACTATCTTCTTTGCCGACTTACCTACCACGTCGTAGCGTATTTCATCTAGAATTTTAGCTACTTTAGATGCTATATCAGAAACTATATCGAGGTTAGCATTTGTAGTAATTTTGTCATCCTCAAGATCTGCTTTGTATCCTTTAGCTTTCAGTATTTCAACAACTATATCTGGCGGGAAGGTTCTACGAATCTTAGACACTATGTATCTTATAGGATATTCCTTGAATTCTTTCATTTTTTGAGCTTTAATTTTAAGTAAATCCGAATGATAGTGCTTTATAAGAGCCCATATTCCTTGAACATCATGTTTTAGTCCTTGGACTACTATCTCTAATTTATTACCTCTTATTCTATATGATACATACATTGTTGTAGGAAGATTTTCTAACAATGTATTAACTAATTCTATGCATGTTTGCTCATCTATACAATTCAGTACAAATTTACGTGAAATAGGCACAGTTAACTAGCACCTTTGGGATATCAGCTTCTCTTATTCTTATTCAAATGTTTAATTAAGTAATTCAAAGCTATCTTACGCTTCTCTGTGTTACCACATTGAGGACATATTAGCGTATTCTCATCTCTTCTCACAAGAATCGTTCCACAAAGAGAACATGTAGCAGCGATGACACCTAGTTCTGGTGGTTTAGTAGTTAACTGATAAGGCGGTATTCTATCTGTTAAAACCTTGGCTAATACTATATCTGATAGCTTGAATGCTTCTTCTATTGTTTTAATAAATGTTTTACTAGCTTGAGATAAGTGTATTACTCCAGTAAACTTCCCAGAAAATGGGTTGCCATCCTTATCCGCTATTATATCAATAAACACTAAGTCCTCCTTTACACTTGTTACTACCCCTAATACTATCATGCCTTGTTTAGGTATGAATGGTTTTCTTTGAGGATGAACAACTGTTATTACTTTAAAGTTTTTATCAGCTATAGAGTAGCCTACCCTAGCTGCTCTTATATACCCGTGGTCATCTGCATAAGTACCTTCACCTGGTATGTACTCCTCTATTACTGCAAGTTTATCTGAAGGCAATACTAGTTTCCTGAGGTTCTCACCCATACTCATCACCTTTCACTACGTGTAAATAGCCAGTAATCCACTTTGATGTAATATATCCTCCTTCTATGTCTTTCATGTACTTGTGGTATAGGAAAGTCATACACCTTGATTATGTAAGCTTTAAACCCATGATTCTCAGCGAAATTTTTAAGATATATCCTGCTATCTTCATTAGATCTATGTAGGCTATAAACTTTGTTTGCTATATTAAACGCTGTCCTCAAGAAATCTACGTCTTTTGTTGTAGATCTTATTCCGAACGGAGGGTTTTGTATTACTGTATCTACTCTCCTAATGCTGTTTCTACTTGCATCACTTACTATTAATTCTATAAAACTAGTATCAACATCATTTATACCTCTACGTTGCATTATAAAACTATGTAGATGATTCATTATTTCTAAGTCGATATCTAAGCATATGACCGTTTTAGCACCTAGTAGAAGGGAGGCTATAGCTAGTCTACCAGTACCACATCCCAAATCGATTACTACCTTGTCTTTCACATCACCCCGCATATATGCTTCCCAAACCATATCAGCGGCGATAGAGGAAGGAGTAATATACTGCTCTAGATATAGTTTCGGTTTACCATATGAAGGAATATTCTCTAGTATTAATTCTAGATCTTTCTTACGCATATGGTTTTACCACGGAAACCTGTAATGTTCTAATTGCTCTTCGAGAACCATAAATGCTTCTCCAGGCGTTAATACAGGTTTAATATAGTCTCCTAAGTCGTCTATCGCTATTCTAGGACACAGTGTAACTACGTAAAAGTCTATATCGCATGTATCAATGTTTAGTAATCGTTCCTCATTCAGATAATCCGTTATATATAATATTGTCTTTATACCTTTTTCTTCAGCCTTCTCCTTCAAGGCCTTTACAAGCCATGGTCTATGTTGTCCAGGTTTAGAGCCATCTATTATGCCCATGGTTTTGCCTTGTAAGGCCTGCAAAATCTTCATGTACCGCTTCTTTAATACTTTCTTTGCGTATTCATCTACTAATACTACATTATTTTCATAAGGATCAAGCTTTATTACATGTTTTTGGGTAGCAAGCCATAGACCTAATGCGTGAAAAATTCCTCCCGATATTATTATGTAGCAGTCGACGTTAGCAACTATACTTGTAGCACAACTATACTCACATCCTAATACTTGACCTAGCACCATTACTCTATGTACTGGTTTAGGTACTATTACATTGATTTTATTATCTCTTAGAAATTCTTCTATCGCTTTAATACTATTGATATGCTGTACTACCGCTACAAGACCAACGTTTTCACAACCAATATCCTCTAACTTATTAAGTAGTAGATTTAGTATTTTAGATGAAGGAACCCATCTATAGTATGCCTCAATGAAGAGAGTCGGTTTTGTTGGCTTATAGTATGGGTATTCGTTATGACCTATATGAACTATTAGATCTGCATTTAATTTCTCGGCTTCGTTAATTGCTACATCACACGCTCCATACGTTGGCGTTAACGACACCCATACCTCAACTTCCTTGAGATTTTCTCGTATATAATCAACTATATGCTTATGGTATTTCTTAAGTCCATTGGGTAGCTGTATTAACGCTCGTTTAACTTTTCGTTTACGTAATTCATTAATGAGTCCATCTATGTTAAAATCATATGGTAAGTTCTCTAAAGCAATTATTATCCACACCTATTTTTTCAGAAGTAATACAACGAAGAAATCATGTGTTTTAGCCTGCAACGACTTTACCTGTTTTGAATTCCCTAATTATAATCCTTGTTGGTAATGGTAGTTTTGATCCGCCTCTACGTAGAGCCTCTTTAGCATGCTCTATGTGTTCTTTCTTTACTCTTATCTCCATTACTGCTTGACCTGGATACACTCTAGCTGCTGTTCCTACTGGTTTACCAAAGGCATGCCTCATACCTTCTTGTAGACGGTCTGCACCTGCGAAGGCCATCATTTTATGTTCTCTTAGGACATGGTGTGGGTATACACGAACCTTTAAGAAGTAGTTGTTTTCACCAACGGTAGTAGACATGTATTTATGAGCCATTACACGTGCTGCTTCTAGCGCGTTATGTCTTATTTGTCCAGCTTCTAATACAACTAGTTCTAGCACGTAATCATAGTCGCCTTTAATATTGCCCATTTCGAATTTTGATATTTTTGGCGGTGGAACACCCGGAATGTATTCTTTCCTAGTATAAGGTGGTCCCGAAAAGTGCGTGTAGCATCTAGCAGGCTTCATAGGCATCTAAGTTCAACCTCCCCTGATTATCTCAGTATTATGCCTATTGTAGGGTTCACAAGCTAGTTTATAAGTATTAAGGTTTTTCTAGCTCAAGTATAATTATTTTAGGCCATAAGTTTCCATGGGATACTATTCGTTCATGTATCTTCTTAAATGGCAGTCCTTCCTCATTTAATGCTTTATCTATTACCTTATGTTCCGTCGTTATTAGGGTTACAGTTGCTTGATCTTCTAATATCTTTGGTACATTCAATATGAATTCCTTATAAAGTCTCCTTATAGCATTAGGATTGCTTATTCTTATACCATATGGAGGATTAGATATCACTCTATTAACCCGTATATTCACATACTCATGTACTTTAGCTGCATCACCTACAATGAACTTTATACGTGTATGTACGTTAGCTGCAATAGCATTCATCTTCGCACCTCTTATGTGTATAGGGTTTATGTCCATGCAAATCTGAAATGACGTTTCAAACATAAGTGCAGCCTCTATTGGAATTGTACCTCCACCGCACATTGAGTCCATTATTATTTCCCCCTCACGTGCTTTGGATAGTCTAATCATTGCTGAAGCTAGTGTAGGTTTCAATGCTGCTGGATGATCGTATACTCTATACCCACGCCTATGCATTGATATGTCTCCTGTCAAGGCTAGATATACGAGAAGATTATTGTCAACTACATCTACGTGCACTATTACTTCAGGATAATCTAGGTTGACTTTAGGTCTAGAACCATATTTTTCCTTTACTAAGTTTATTACAGCATCACCTGCTCTTCTAGCTACATCAAGCGATGTGTATTCATGGCCCTCACCTATTCGTTCAGCTCTTATAGCAAATGATGTACTAGGTGTTATGTATTCATAAATATTTGTAGATGCTATTATGTTATAGACTTCATCTAACCCCTTAACACTTTTATCTATAGTTGATTGAGCTAAGAATACCCCAGCCCTATGAGCCATGGTTAAGCTATATATCTTCTCTATGAGGTATTCTACTTCATCCTTCAATTCTACTACTAATCTACCTTTAGCCTTAGCATAGTCTATGGATAATATGTCGTGGCCAAAAACCTCTCTTAACTCTTCTTCAAGTAAATCTTCTATTCCGGGATTAGTGGTTATCACTAGCTTCACTTGACCTTTCACCTATTTTAACATAGATTTTTCTCATTACATAGAGGAGGTTGTAAGCTTCAGCTTTATCAGGGTTAGCTCTGAACAGTATCCTCTTAAAACTTGCTAATATTCTATTCCTTCTTCTTTCATCTGTTTCTAGTTTAGTGACGACTCCTTCGAAGTATTTAATTATTCTATCAATTATCCCCCTATCAGCAGCTTCGTAGAATACTTGACCTTTACTAAATGTTTTGTATAGTTCATATAATATCGTTGCAACAGCATGTGAAAGATTTAGGACAGGATATTCAGGATTAGCAGGTATAGTTACTAATAGATCGCATTTAGCTATTTCTTCTCTAGTTAACCCCACGCTTTCACGACCGAATACTATTCCTATCTTATTCTTGGTTAAGGCTAGATTAGCGAAATCCCAAGGGGTCATAGGATGTCTTAAAACATCTCTTTCCTCACCTATTTTAGCTGAAGTACATGCTGATATATCTAAGCCTTTTAATGCCTCGTCAATGGACTCTACTACCACTACTCTGTTAAGTACATCTACTGCCTTCGCAGCAAATCTCTTAGCTTCATCACCTATCTTCGCGACAGGAGATACTAAGTAGAGATCATCTACGTCGAAGTTCTTTACTAGTCTTGCAATGAAGCCTAGGTTTATCTCCCCTTCAATACCAACAATTATTACCCTTACATACTTTCCAAGCATCTTACATCTTCCTTACACTTCTCAAGTCCTTACTAGTTCGACAGCATATAGTGTTTCATAGAAGAAGTTTTTCTTTAAAACCTTGCTAATCCTCAGTCTTAATCTATCAAGCTCTTTCAGTAGCTTGTTAGCACTTGGGGGTTCGGAGAAGACTACGTATATCTTACCATTCATTCTTACAACATTTCTTAGAGATTCAATTGTATCTAATAACACTTCCTTACCAGTAGGTCCTCCAAGAGTCGCTATGT
This sequence comes from uncultured Desulfurococcales archaeon, assembly GCA_964448055.1. Classification (GTDB taxonomy): domain Archaea; phylum Thermoproteota; class Thermoprotei_A; order Sulfolobales; family WANQ01; genus WANQ01. Next base: position 20,551 of record CAYUVB010000018.1, read on the forward strand.
CGAGCCAATTGTCTTTAGGAACTCCCGGTAGGTATGGTGGGTTAAAGACTGCTATATCGAATAACTCACGCTCGTTCATACATGCTAGCTTATCACATAATATTACATCAGATTTTTCATCTACTTTATTAGTTTTAAGTGTTAATATTGTACTTATACAAGCATAAGGGTTTACATCTATACCAACTCCATAACTTGCACCATTTAATAACATGTAAGCAAGTATTATACCTGATCCTACACCTACTTCTATTACCCTTTCACCACCATTAATCTCTATTAAATTCATCAACAAGAATGTGTCATCAGATGGTTTATAGGTTTCACTACATACGTAAAATTTTATTCCTATGTCGTATTCTTCACATAATTCACTAGAGATATTATATCGTTCAGTGAAAGATCCCTTACTCTCTTCTCTTTTAAATTCTTCTCTAATTCCCTCGGCACATGTTCTACGCACTTTCTAAGCACCTTTAATACTAGTTTGTTTTTCTCTGAGAATAAACATCTAGTTAAATTCTCTATTAAATCAGCTTCTCTACTCCATACCCTCTTACGTTTAAGCACTACCAATGCACTTGCGACGTCAGGCTTAGGGTAAAAACAGCTAGGAGAATACACAGATACTAATTCTACATCTACTATGTATTGTGTTATGATTGTTAATCTACCGTAATCCTTACTTCCCGGCTTAGCTGTGAGCCTTAGAGCTACCTCTTTTTGTACAAGTAGAACCATTTTACGAGCTCTACTACGGAGCATTTCAATTATTAGTGGTGAGGTTATATGGTAAGGTAGATTTGATACTATGACTCCTTCATAAAGTTTTATTATATGTTCTAAGCCATCGCCTAGAACTATGTCTGTATTCCATGGTAATAAGTCTAACAATATCTTCTCCAGTCTCCTATCTATTTCAACTGCAACAACATATTTGTTATATTGTGCTAAATGATAGGTTAATGTTCCTAAGCCAGCACCAATTTCTATTATTACATTATTCTCCCTACCAACAACATTCAATACATCAGTTATTATTTTAGGCTCTACTACAAAATTTTGACTAAGTTTTTTCGAGGGACGAATTCCGTATGCATAGAGAATATTTTTAGTCCATTTAAGAAGACTAGCACGTGAATTTAGTGGAGGCTTCATTGTTTAACCAACGAGGCCTAATTCCCTGTAGATGCGTACGAGGTATCCAAGGAATATTGCTCCATGCTCTCCGTGTGGTTTCACGAATAGATAATATTTTTGGTTACCTTGTAATTCAACTACTATTCTATCAGCTATTACCTTGGCTGGATCATTTATACGTGTCCTCTTTTCTATATCTTCAAAGGACTCGAAAGGCTTCTTCCTTCTTTCTTCAAGTATTACTCTCATAGACTTCTTACCTATACCTGGTAAAAGTTCAAGCGAATGAAGTTTAAGGGTTACTGGTTCAGCTATATTAAAGAATCTTACAAATATGGGTTCCTTTTCTTTTACTATTTGGTAAACTATTTGGGGAAGGTTATCCCTTGCAACCGTTGTTAAGTCATCATAGCTTATTCTACCAAATATTTGTAGTACCTTATCTCTTTTACCTTTACCTATGTATACTCTTTCACCGATGGATAGGTATTGATCTGGCCTAGGATAAACCTCAAGTAATGTAAAGTACATATCACCTAAAACTTGTGCAAGAGCCCTAGTTCTATGTTGTGGATGCCTATCTAAAGGATTACCTTGAGGGAGGAAGTCGAGAACATAAGCCCACTCCTCATGGAATAAGCCGGTATCCCTTCTCGGCCTACGTGGCGTAAAACGGGGATTATAGCTCACTCTTACTCACCGTACATATACTGTAGGCCTTTCACCTACTCTAAACATTGTTTAGCAGAATAATATTTCTGTAGATTACAATAATTATCTTATTTTGTATCTATGAACCTTGTTTGATGTTTAGTTTACATATAATCTACTAAGTTTTGCACTATTTTTCACTGATGATATATTTCTTTATCGTCTCTACTATCTCGTTCAATACATTCGTGTCATAAGTCTTATCTTCAAATACGAGGAGTGATCTCAACTCCTCTATGGTTGTAGGACAAATACTTAGCAGCATTGCGATAGTTTTCTCGTTGAAACCCCTCTCTTCAAGAAAACCACGTAGCTCCTCGATCTTTTCTTCATCACATTTAGTAAACTTTCTAACGTATTCATATGTACGTATAACAACATCACTTACATCTCCTTCATCCATTCTCTTCTCCAGTATACGCTTAACTTCGGGTATGGATATCTCCCTTGAGCCCTTAATTTCAAACGACAAGCCATTCACCTAGTTAGAAACTGTTAACCAGTGTTGTGTACTGTATTAGGTGATATGGTATAAAACAGTAACCCTATGACATCTTTAAGTATTCATAGGATTAACTTTTTCTTAACTCCTGTAGAGCCTTTTTGAATTCCTCTTCAAGTCTTTGCCTAGTCTCCGGCGTAGGTCTTAGGTGCTCAGGTCTAATGAATAATCTCTTTATCTTACTTCCAACTCTAACTTCAACCTCATAGGACTTACCACGCTTACCTACTACTACACCAACTTTACCATGATATCTACGATGAGGCATACCCTTCATTACTGAAGGGTTTATTACTATGTAAACCTTGTCCCCAGGCTTATATTCATACATTAGAAGACTTAGTGGTGGTATTGCTCCTCTCTCCCTTACATGCTTCCTTAGTAATTTCCTAGTTCTATGCCTAAACCCTCGTGGTGCCTTAACCAATGCTTACCAACCCATTTACTTCTATGCAGGTCCGCTAGGCAGACACATAGTATTGTAGGCTATAAGGCTTTCCCACCGATAACAATAGTTATCATACATTATCAGTACATAGTTACTGATATACAGCTACGACATCTAATTCAATGCATACTGCTTGAGCGCCAAGGTATTCTGTGAAGCTTGGCTTTGTTCTACCATTATCACCGCTTACAAGTTCCTTTACATACAATCCACCTTCGCATTCTATTAATGCTTCAAATACATTACTTGTTATTAATCTAGTCTTAACATTGTAAACCTTCCTATGTCTTTCTACATCAGGACGTCTATGTAGTACTCTTCTAGGAGTTCTTTGACGAATAACCCGTCCACGGAAGTACTCCTCGAGTCTCTTTAACTCATCTTCTGAAAGATCTTTTTCTACGACAATTAATGCTTTATATACCTTGGTCTTACGAGCGCGTTCAATCTTGATTAACCTTATATCCTTTCTACTGGTTTCACATTCTAGGGTAAAACGTACATAACGTGATACACTGTTGGCTTTTTCCTCAAGGGTTTTCAAGTCAAAATTATATGTTTTAGGTTCCTTTAACTCTACAATAAATGGTCTACCTGTACCAAGCATTCTTACGTCAACATCTTCTCTACCAGAAGCGTGAAGTATAACTTCCTTAGCACCTACAATTTCGCCCATGGGTTCTAGCACTTCCTCAATAGATAATGGATACTTTTTAGAGCCGTTCCATAATATCCACTTTGCCTGCGAAATCCTTCTGCCAAGCTTCCAGTATCGTCCTTTAATATATATGGGCATAGGTTTAACTGTAACAGCATCATTATCGATATCCACTATTAGAACTACATCGGGTCTAGTGAAATTAGGCTTAATGCCGATGAGTTCTTGAACCTTCTTTCCTACTTCACGTTTAACTTCATTACGAATATTCTCATAGTACTTAAGCTCTATTTCCCTAGCTAGCTCTTCTTCACGTTTCTCTATACTACTACCCTTAACTACACCAACAAGGAAGGATCTGGCGTTGTATTCTTTGATGTATTTTACCATTCTTTGGGCCCACTCGACTAGTTTCTCTTCAAGTGAGCTAAAACCACATATAATACATCTTGACTGATCTTTTGGTACAGGGAATCCTAGTTCTAGTACCGATTGCTTAGCGATACTACCTATATTCGATGCTATAGTAATAAACTCTTCTTTATTCATAGATCCTTCTATAAATCTACGATAAATGTCCATCAACACAACAATCTTTAGGGCTCTTCCACGTTCATAATTTGATAATCCGCGGCCAAGACCACCAAATAATCTACCTAAACAATTTTCACATAATGGATATTTAAGTAGTAGTGTTATGGCCTTGGATAATACATCCCTATTCGCTATCCTTGTCTCCAATCCTCCCTACACCTCTATTCTAAGTCTCATATCCCAGTAGATCCAAAACGTAATTGAATACTGTTATAGCATGCGATACCTTATAGCCATGGTCAAAGTATACATAATATATTTTATTTGTATTTATTTTATCAACTACATCTAAGGTGGTTAATCCTATTACCTCACTATTACGGGATACATACTTAAGTAATGCATCAACAAGGTGTAAACCCTTATTGGATAAGACGAATAACTCATCTATAGCTATATCTGGTTCCCCTTGACCATATACTATACCATATCTAGTTTTACCACTAAGGGCTGCACGAACAAGACCACACATAGACTCATAATCTGGTCTAAGATTCCTAACACTACGACCATCGATGTACAAGTAGCCTTTATTAAACAATACATAGAGTTTAACGTTACGACGTATTCCATGAGATATTAGTAGGGAAGAAGATATAATTGAAGCGAGTACACCACTACATTTAGGTTTAGACTTTAATCTTAAGACTATAATTCTCACCGAAGTCCACCAACACCTTTAAGCAGCCCTCTAAGCTTCCTACCCCTCTTTAACTGCTTTAACATTTTCTTTAGCATGAAGTAGTGGTTTAGTAATTCCTTAACATCTTCTACTCTTACGCCAGCACCAATGGCAATTCTCCTCATACGGGATTTGTCTATTATTTCGGGATGATCTAGTTCCTCGTATGTCATAGAGTTTATTATAGCAAGCCATTTCTCCATTTTCTCTTCACTAAGTCTTAATTGTTCTTCACCTATATCGTACATTGCTAGTCCAGGAATCATCTCTAGTATTTTACGTAGAGGTCCAAGTTTCTTCATACCAATTATTTGATGGTATAGATCCCTTAGCGTAAGCTTACCTGACAACATAGCTTCAATGCGTTTTTGAGCCTCAACTAGTTCCTCTACACGCTTAACTTTCTCTAATAAGCCCTCAATGTCACCAAGACCTAGGAGGCGGGCAACAAATCTACGTGGATTGAATACTTCTAGTTCATCTACTTTTTCACCCGTACCTACAAACTTTATTATAGCACCTGTAGCCGCAACAGCTGATAATGCTCCTCCACCCTTAGCTGATCCATCTAGCTTTGTTACCACTATACTACCAATAGGTGTTGCTTCATGGAATCTTTTCGCTAAGTCAAAGGCTTTCTGGCCCATAGCAGCATCTATGACCAAGACTACTTCATCAGGCTTTATCACCTTGGCTATAGCCTTCATCTCTTCTAATAATGCTTCTTCCTCACCATAACCGTGGCGACCAGCTGTGTCAACTATAATGATGTCAAATCCTCGCTCAATGAAGTATTTTACACCTTCACGAGCAATACGTACAGCATCTTTTTCTTCAGGCATACCAAATACTGGTACACGTATTTTATCTCCAAGCTGCTTCAATTGCTCATAAGCAGCTGGACGATAAACATCAGCTGCTACTAAACCAACCCTATAACCATGCTCACGATAATATAATGCCAACTTAGCAGCAGTAGTCGTCTTACCACTACCTTGAACACCTACAAGCAGCATAACCCATGGGGTCCTGGAGGGTTCAACTCTGGGTTCACGGTCGCCGCCGAAGAATTCTGACAACACGTCGTATACTATTTTAACAAACCAGTCTCTACGACTAACGCCTGGAGGTGGTTGCTCTTCTAAAGCCTTCTTTTTAATTTTCTGAGACAACTCAAAGACTAGGCGAACATTAACATCAGCTCGGATTAGAGTTCTTTGTAGATCACGTATGAATTCGTTAACAGCTTTCTCGTAGCTGGCACTACTCCTCAGAAACTTCCTTATACTCTCCCTTAAACCTTCAAGACCAAGCACCAAGTTAGTAGGCACCCTTATAGTACAGGGTTAGCTAGAGAAACCTAATAAGCAGAGTTGAAGAAAACCCTTTACTTGCTCTTTAAAAAGCACTTGATTTTAAGATTTTACTTAACCACCACGTGTACGTACAATAAATCTACGACCCATTACAACCCAATACTCTACTTCAACACCAGGCTTTAGTTTCCCAGCGAGTTCGGGGTCACTAGGCTTTTCGACCTCAAATGTGTCATAAGTCTCCATGTCCATAACTTGAACACTATCACCCATATCTGCAATGATTTGTCCAGTCCTCTTATCGATTATTGGGACCTCAACACGTGTATCAACTGGTGCGACAAGAGTCTTCTTAGACCCTGAGAATAAACCTATAGCAACAACATGTGCTTTAGCACTACCATGTTTTCCTGTTTTAGCCTTGCTCATCTCAACTATTCTGCAAGGTTCACCATCAATGATGATATAGTTACCGGGCTTCAAATCGCCTAAAGTAGCATATGTCTTACTCATAACGCTCTACCCCAAGGAACAAGATAGCACAACCACGTTAAAAACCCTACCCAGAAAACAAGACAAGAGGGAAACAAGCCATGGACAAAAACTATGATGTGAAAATACTAGGGGAAGAAACAATATACCATGGAAAACGTGTAACACTCAAGAAGTTATACATAGAAGTAAATGGTAAGGAAACGTTTAAGGAAATAGTAGACTTTGGCGAAGCAGTAGCAATTTTACCAATACTAAATGAACATCAGATCCCAGAGCAAACAGAGATAATAGTAATTAAACAATACAGACCAGCCGTAGGCAAGTGGATTATAGAGATACCTGCAGGAGTAGTAGAACGAGGAGAAAAACTAGAGGAAACCGCTATGAGAGAACTAATAGAGGAGACAGGCTATAGGCCTAGCAAGTTAGAGAAACTAGCGAGTATTCACCCAACACCAGGATACAGTAACGAAATCATACATATATTTGTAGCAAAAGGCCTACAATCCGGGAAACCTCAACCAGAACCATATGAAGCTATAAGAATAGAGAAGATAACAATTAGGCAAGCACTAAGACTACTATTAGAAAACCAGCCAGCCGACGCAAAAACATTAACAGCAATGCTGCTTTACCTACACTTTAAGACAAGAACATAATTTTCTAAGAGGACCAAGAATATATGATGACCTAAGCAGCCCTGCTAGGTGCACATCATGGTTAGTGATTTAGAGAAGAGAATTCTAGAATACATTGAAGCTAATTATAGGAAGTTCATAAACATTCTATCAGACCTTATAGGCATTGAAACAGTCTCAGCATGGAAAGATAGTAGTGTAATGAAAAAAGGAGCAGAAGCTGTAGCAACACTCCTCAAGGATATAGGTTTTAGAGCCGAAATTCGTAGTTATGGAGGTCATCCAATAGTTCTAGGTGAACTAGGTAAGGGGCCTAAAAGTATACTCATATATAATCACTACGATGTACAGCCACCAGATCCACTAGAGCTATGGAGTACAAGACCATTCGAATTAGTAGAGAAGGATGGTAAGCTTTATGGCAGAGGCGTTGCTGATAATAAAGGCAATATAGCAGCACGACTAGGAGCAATTGAAGCCTTAGCACCATACCTAGATGAACTAGGTTTAAAGATAAAATATATTATTGAAGGAGAAGAAGAAATAGGATCACCTACACTTCATAAGGCTGTAGAAGACTTAAAACAATGGCTTAAAGCTGATGGAGGATTCTGGGAAACAGGGTACGTGGATAGAAGGGATAGACTACGAATACCTCTTGGATTCAAGGGTATGGTGTATATAGAAGTAATTCTACGAGGAGCTTCTAGAGATGTTCATAGTGGTTTAGCACCACTAATACCAAATCCTGTATGGAGACTTGCAAAATTCTTAACCTTGCTCAAAGACCCTAATGGTAGAATATTGGTCCCATGGATATATGAGGACATAGAGCATCTTGGGAGCGAAGCAGAAGAGCTCTTGAAAGAACTAGACATAGAAGAACTTGAAGAACTCAAGAAGGAACTTGGTATAAGAGAGTTTGCTGAAGGATTAAGTGGGTTCAAGGCCTTAAGAAAACTACACTTAGAGCCATCACTAAACGTATCTGGACTCTATGCAGGATATACCGGAAAAGGATCTAAAACCATAGTCCCATCACTAGCAGGCGTAAAAATAGATATAAGACTAGTACCAGGACAGAAACCCAACAAAATAATCGATAGATTCAAGAAATTCCTTAAAGAAAATGGGTTAGGAGACTCAGAGATCATAATTCACGGAGCTTATCCTTCCGGCTACACTAAACCCAGTGAGAAGATAGTTAGAGCCTCAGTTATCGCGGGAGAAAAAGTCTATGAGAATAAACCGGTACTAATACCATTATCACCAGGATCCGGGCCATTATACTTGTTTACGAATTATGTTGGGACACCGATGACAGGTGCAGGGGTAGGATACTATGACTCTAAGGTACATGCACCAAACGAGAACATTAGGGTGGTAGACTTCGTGAAAAGCATGAAGCATGTAGCCCTAACAATATTGGAGTTCGCGAAAATAGCTAAAGTAAAACTTGAGTCGACCGATACTTCTTTATCTTCTTCAAGTCTCTAGACCTAAAGGGTTATGTAGGTGTAGGATATTATGCCTAGACTCCGTGATCTCGGAGTTATTCCACGGTACTGGAGCTATAATCCTGGTCCACGTAACTCGATAACTGATGTTGAAGGCGTGGTTGTAGGCCATGTAACTCTTATAAAAGGGGAAGGTAAGCTCATTCCAGGCAAAGGCCCTGTTAGAACGGGTGTAACAGTTATCCTACCTCACAGAGGTAATGTTTTCCGAGAAAAAGTCCCTGCTGCTACTCATGTGATTAATGGTTTTACTAAAGCTGTAGGGCTTATACAGGTAGATGAACTAGGATTCCTGGAGAGCCCTATAGCTCTTACCAATACTTTAAACGTAGGTCTTGTAGCAGATGGCCTAATAGAGTACCTTATCCACGAGAACCCCGATATAGGTGTAACAACTACTAGCGTAAACCCCGTTGTACTTGAATGCAATGATGGTTTTCTCAACGATATCCAGGGTAGGCATGTAAAACAACACCATGTCCTAGAGGCTATAGAGAGAGCATCTACCGAGGTCTCCGAGGGCTCAGTGGGTGGTGGTACTGGTCTAAGGAGCTTCGGTTTTAAGTCGGGTATAGGCACAGCATCACGTATAGTTAAAACATCTATTGGATCGTTTACTATAGGAGTACTTGTACAAAGTAATTTCGGGCTAAGAGAAAACTTAGTGATTGCTGGCGTCCCTGTAGGAAAACTGCTAGGTGGTAATAGGACTGGTACAAGTGATCAAGGCTCTATAAATATAGTCATAGCAACCAACGCCCCTCTAACACCAAGACAGCTTAAGAGGATCGCCAAGAGAACACATATAGGTATTGCAAGGGTTGGTGGATTCACAAGTCATGGAAGTGGTGAAGTAGTTATAGCGTTTTCTACAAACTACCATATACTCCACGATGCTCATAAGCTATTGAAGATGGAGGTTCTACCAGACATAGAACTAAATCCCTTGTTCAAGGCCGTAGTTGAAGCTACAGAAGAAGCTATACTGAACTCCCTCTTCCAATCCCATACAATGATTGGACGCGATAACCACGTAGTTCCAGGGATCCCCGTAAGAGAAGTCGTCGAAATAATTAAAAAATACAAGGATCTCCTAAGCTAGGATAGAGGATCTTATCTTGTATTCTATGTCTTCATTTTTACCTTTACATCCCCTACACGTTATTAGGAGATTATTAGATTTGCTTTAAGGCATCCATATGTAGAGTACTTGTACGTGTGTATACGGTATTTGTGGTACTGGCTGAGCACCCATGGTTACTGGTATTAGTTGTCTTATAATATCGTTGAGGTTTACGCCTAGTAGAGCTTCTAGTAACCCTTTAGGTTTCTCTATTACTCTTACTGGAGCTGTAGGTGGTAGACCTGCAAGTTTCCTAGCTTCTTCTATTGCTTTATTGTAGTCTCCTACCATGTCTACGAGACCTACCTTTACAGCATCTTCACCAATATAGATTCTTGCGTCAAAGACTTCCGGGTTTACATGACCTCTATTCTCTAGTACTCTTTCCTTGAATACTTCTGCTGTCCTATTCACTATTTCACTTAGGATTCTTAGCTCATCGCTACTTAACGGTTTATACATGGATGCTATATCCTTGAATTTACCTGACTTTAATACGGTGACGTTTACCCCTATTACCTTAAGGAGCTTGCTAACATCGTATACTACCATGACACTACCAATCGATCCGGTAATACAGTGTGGGGAAGCAATTATCTCGTCAGCAGGTAACGCTATATAGTATCCACCACTAGCAAGTACTTCTTCACCATAAACTACTACTGGCTTCTCATCTGAGAGCTCCTTAATCAACCAATATATGTCTTCGCTAGCAGCTGCTGAGCCACCAGGACTATTGATAACCAAGACTACTGCTTTAGCGTAGGGATCTCCTAGTACTCTATCAACAAGCTCTTTAACATCATCAGGTGTTATAGTCTTAGACCAAGATAGAAGACCCTGCTGCTCATAACCTATAGTACCTCTAAGCTTTATAACAGCAACATATGGGACGCCGAAAACTGTTCCACCATACCCGCCATATAGGCTAGTATAGAGTATGTAGCCATAGACGAGTCCAACAACTATTACGGCAACTATTATCAACAATAGAAGCCATTTCTCCATACCTTAAACCCCTACAACACCTCTATGTTAAGAGTAATGTCTACGAACGTAAAAGAGTGTATATATCCCCTAAAAATAGGTATAGAGCTACAAGATGTCTATGATAGGGGGCTGTTATGCTATGGTTTATGGTACTCCTCTTCTGAGAATGTCCTTGATACTTCCATGGATCCTAATTATCTCCTTGAACTCCTCCTCATCGTAGAACCTTGCTTTACCAGTAGTATAGTCCTTAGCTACCTCGACAATAAATCTTGTTGCTTGTTCAAGGCTCCATATGTTTGTTGCACCTGTTGCTGATCCAGGTACCACCGTTCTAGTAGTTATAGCTACGCCTACAACTGGCGCATCGGTATATATCCATGGTTGCATTATGCTGTTTATATGGTATACAGCTGTTGAGAATGGTAGTATATCCTGCATGGTTATAGGGACTATTACTGGGGGTTCCCCTGTAACCCTGGTATAGATGTTTATGAGGTCTGGGCTAACCTTGAGAATCCATCCCTCCTTGACCGTAGGTGTTATGGCGAATCCGCTATGCTTTACGACTAGGTTAGCCTTGGTGGCATCCACACTTAGAATAGCATCCATTTCTGGGTCAACTTCTCTTCTAAGAAGCTCGAATATGTCTACAGGGCTATCCATCATTGGTACAGGTTTATAGGGCTTTATAGGAGCATTTGGACAAACATGTGTAGTTATGATGACGTCACCTGGTAGAACCTCACCCCTAGCCCTCATCTCAGCTACCTTGTAGGCAACTGCTAGTGCAACAATAGCTCCATCAGCATCTGATACCATACCTATAAGGCTTGGTCTCGCACCAATACCACCTAGCCTACCAATAACACCTAGCGTAGGCGCTGAACCACCAACACGTTTACCTCTTGAACCAGGAACCACTATTTTAACGAAATCTGTTCTCCCCCTAGAACCCTCCAACTTGTCAACGACGACCTCTACATCACTAAAACCCTTAGACTTAAACCATGAGGCAACTCTAAAACCATCTACTCTAGGATCTTC
>CAYUVB010000019.1:0-19905 GCA_964448055.1 uncultured Desulfurococcales archaeon
TCAATGGTAGTGGCATATGCATCAATATATGGTTCGCCTAAAGGCTCTACTGGTACAGCTAAAGTAGCCGCAGATGAGACTTTTAGTGGTTCAAGTGCTTTCTGTGTAGTAGATTTAGCATACATAGAGTTTGGTACAGCAAGTGGTGATGGTTATAGTGGTTATATAGGTATTCCGGATCAGGAATCAAAAACCTTTTATAATGCAGGAGAATATGTTGACTCTTACATTAAAAGCTTATGTGATGGTGCCACAGCATCTGTGGGAGCACATATAAATGGTTACTGTATACTATCACATGAGACCGTTCAGACGCTACATACGTTACCTAGTAATCAACGTTAATTAACATATCACCCTAAGAGGGGTATGTATTGCTCAAAACTACTGGTTCATACTATGTTTTTTACACTTACTCCAAATGCCTAGTAGTACTATTTCTTCTCCAAATAATACTATTTAGCTTGCACATATATGCTCTAAGCGATGATTTAGTCTGGAGACTTAGCTCCACTGATAGCTCAACCTCAAGGTTTAGGGAATTAAATTTAACCTACGATATGGTAGTGGTAGGGGGCAGTAAACCCTACGTAGACTTTACAGAGACTTTTCAGATCGAAATACTTGATCCACACTATAATAGTCCATTCAAACTGAAATACAAGGTCGACTTATACTTGGTAAAGAACCCTAACCTGGAAATAGGTGATAACTATAGTGCTTTAATCCTAAATGAAACACCTGCATGCCTGCTGTTTACGAATAAAAGTATTCGAATAATATTTAGCATCCATGGAGCAGAGGCTGTAGTAACGTTATTATTGAATAAATCATATTTAATATGTAACGTCAAGCCATGGTTCCAAGTATTAGGAGATCTTAGCTTAGGAACACTTAGATACTTCAACAAAAGCCATAGTTTATACATGGGCTTTGTTTATGGAGCTAAACTTCAAGCTAGGTTCCTGATCGATTTCAGTAAATGGGCTTTATTTAGTAACAATACCTATGTAGGCGATATACTATTCTTAATAGACAGGAAGGAGCTTGGTCTTAATGCAACAATACTCTTGGTAAGGCATAGTGACACCATAACATGTAAGGTAAATAATTCAAAGTATCCAACATCAGTACTAGTTTACATAAACTATACAAAACATCCGTTAACAGACTTTGAGCACAATAACATCAAGGTTAACAATATGGATATTAGCTTAGGGGACTATTTTAAACCAGCACTCAACAATATCAAGATAATTAATCCGCCAATGGAATTGTTGAAGTACTGGGTAGATACGGCGAGAAAGTATTCAATGAAGCTAATAGACTATGGTAATAATACATACCTAATAGCAAACATGGATTTCGGTAGAATATATGAAGCCATAGACGAATCAAGGTATTGGAGACTGAAGTATATACCCATAGAGCTGTATGAGAGAAATGAGATGAAGTTCTACAGATTTAGACCATTTGTAGTAATAGATGGAGAACCATACTGTATAGTTCCATCAGAAGACCATATAGACTTACTATACGACGTGGTCAACGGTGTCATGTTGGAACTAAGCTATACCGAGTCTATACAAACCTTAACTCGTGTTAGTAGAATCCTACCCCCAGACATATTATTGCATGGTATGGGTATAAACAGTATAAGATACCCCTATGGAGCTAAGCTAAGTATCAAGGCGTCTAGTATAAACATTGGTGTAGAAGATAAGATAGAACTAGGAGGTAAAGCCTCCATACACTTAGACCCATACAATGTACTATCTATAATTGTAGCCATAGTATTAGTACTCTTTACGGTCATTGTATTATCTTATATTAAACGAGGGCATCATAGTTGATCAAATATGTATTATACATCAGCATAACCTTGCTCCTACTATCAACTGTGTTCCTGATAGTTAGTGTAAATATTACTAGAGTAGATGTCGTAGGCAAAATGTACACTTATCAAGACATTGATATAACTCATAGCTTTTACGTTTACCTCTACGGTAATGATACCTTGAAGCTTAGGATAAATCTTGACCAATACGATATTAGTAAATCTCTTCTCATCAATATAACTCACTTATCGAGCAACACTATGTACACTACCCTAATACCCCTCGTAGGGTCAAATATTCCTCTGGTAACGTTTACTGCAGATAAACCTGGTTTATATAAGGTAACGATACTATTACAAGGCGTTGAACACCAATATAGGCTTAAAGCAGTTATTGAAGGTATTGTTGGTGAACGAGAAGGCTACAAGACATATTACAGCGGGCTATCAATGCTATTTGGTTTATTTGGCCTAGCGTCCTTAACTACATACTTTATACTCATACCCAAGGTTAAGAGGAGGTTTTCATGAAAAGACTACTATACCCCATCTACTGGTATATGCGTTTCTCTTACCTATGGATTATTGGATTGGCGTTATTCTATGCTTTTCTTTATGTTTCCACAATATATTATCCATACATGTTTCATCAACCGCTATGCGAGGATGCCATGTACTGCTTGTTTCGCTTACGTTTCTCAAGGTTTGACTACATGTTAATGTTTTTCTCAATCTTATTTGTTATATCAATTCTATTTTCATACGAATATGAGCAAGGTTACGTATACATTGTATCTACATCAAGGTATAGGATGTCAATTATATTCTTGTACAAGATAATTACTCTTATTATTGTTGTTTTAGTACCATATGTTTTAGCTAAGGCTATTGCTGTAGTATTTTCTGATCCACGTGTTCTTGTTGGTAAAACTCTACTGTTTGTATATAACGTGTTATTCATGTTCTGTAAACAATTACTATATGTTTTGTACATAACTGGTTTTATCCTAATAGGAGCTAATATTATTCATAGGCTTGGTTATACGATAATACCTTATACATTGTATTTTGTATTGTTTGAAAGCCCATTAAGTATTCATGGAGGTTTACTTAAACTATTTCCCCTTTATGTAGATATTTATGTTTCTTGGAGTTTTAATGACATACTAGACACTATAAGTAGCAATACATACCTATATGTTATGTCTACGGTGTTGTTCATTATAAGCTACTTCGTATATGTTAAACGCGAGGTGAGGATATAGGTGCCATCGGTAATAGTCTTAGCTGAGAATCTAACCAAAGTATTTGGTACAACAATTGCTTTAGACTGTATAAACCTTAAGCTTAACCGTGGATTTCACCTATTGCTTGGCCCTAATGGTAGTGGTAAGTCTACGTTTATCAAGTTATGTCTAGGATTACTTAAACCCTCGAAAGGCAAGTTACACGTATTAGGGTTGAAGCCATGGGTTAACCGCCACCTGTTATCCAGTATGGTCTCCTACGTCATAGAAGGTTTCAATCTGCCATGGTGGCTTAATGGTAGAGAGTATGCTTACATGTTTTCTAGGCTTAAAGGCATTGACTGGAGCCATATCAGAGATATCGCTGAGTATCTAAGTGTAACATCTTATTGGGATAGATATATACGTGTCTACTCTAGTGGTATGAAGAAGAAACTCATGTTAGCTCTAGGCCTCGTCGATGGATACGAGTTATATCTACTTGATGAACCATTTACACTAATCGACGAGGGAACTAGAAGAAAAGTCTATAGGTTAATAGAAAAGTTACGTAAGAACGCCACGGTAATTATAGCAACACATGTAATAACTGAGCAATTAACCAAGATAACCAGTACCATCAGTCTATTAGTAAACGGTAAACTTAAGTTGCATGCAAAGACAAGTAGGCTTACCGAAGGAAATATACCATTAAAAGTAGTGGTTAATAGTAGTGACCTAGAGAATATTTTAGAGATAACCAAGGAGCTTGGGATCAGTAGAATAGAAGTTAATACATTGGATAGAACTATATCGTTCACTATAAGCTCTAATATGTTAAAGTACTTGAGAGAAAGATTAAGAAACACAGATTACCACGTATACTTGGATGCAAACACTCTGTACTCTAAGATGTTCTCATTAACTGGTAATGGTGAGCCATAGATCTTGAGCTATGGTAGAGGAGTTACTATAGGTGAACGCTTTCCGCCCATAAATCCTGCTATAGCCTTCGTAGTAATAATATTAGTTGCTATAGGTTTTGCTCAAGTAATTGCAGGTATAGCTGGCCTTCTATGGCCACATGTAATGTCTGAACTCCTAGGCTTAGACGTAAATATAATCCTCATCATATCAGCATTCTTCCTCATAATAGGCTTGACAAGTATTTATGCTGGATATCTTCTCCTAAGATCAAGAAAGCTCGGAGCATACATATCTATAGTAGTTGTTCTAGCGAATTTGTTGTTCTCCATAGTATATGCTGGCTCAGTAGTTCTTGCTAGATTCTACTTCGTAATGTTCATAGTGGTTTCAATACTACTCTATATAGGCAAAGAGGATTTAGAATAATACTGTATTCCACATAATCTCAGAACTATGGTGTGATGCTAATGATTACTATCCTATGTATCCCCATATCATCTTAAAAATATTAAGAACGTAAAGGCAACGTAAAGACCTAGTATATATGAGGTGGAATTAATGAATCATGATATAGTAATTAGGAACGATAGATGGTTAATGGTTACTGATACAGGTACTCCACGGGTTGAAACTGTAATATAGGGATAGGGGATGGGATTATAGTGAAGGTAGGGTACCTAGGTAATACTCAAACAGAGCAAATTATAAATGCGAGTGGTGGTTTGTTGCTCCAAGCTCCATAGATATATCTAATCACTCTGATCCACACATAATAACCTATTCAATAGTTATCGGAATTGTAGTCTCTCTATAACGCCTCCCAAATCGGAGGGGAAGCATACAATCTGCTTAACGCTGTTCAAGGGGCAATAGAGATGAGCTTAAAAGCAAGTATAGTCGTAGAAATAAGCCATCACAAGACCGCTGAAAGGGAGAACTGGGATAAAGTAAAAGAGATCCTTAGAATGATGGAAGAGGCTAGGGGAAGGGAATTGTTTTACATGTGATGTCCATCCATACACAGCAGGTATGACAATGCTATCAGTAGCCTTACCTAGATGGATTCACGAAGGTGATGTAAAGAAGCTTTTAGCATGTTTATTCTTGAATAATAGGCATGGGAAAACTATATATGTAAGCTGTATGAGTCTTACGTGGTGATATTATTATGGCGGCTGTAGGTGCTGCGGCTGGAGTTGCTGGGGCAACAGCGGCTGCTCAGCAAGCTCAGCGTGTTCTTGTTGGTGGTGTTATCGTAATAGTAGATCCGATGACTTTTATGAACATTTTATCTAGGCTTAGGGATAAAGGTGTTATGGTTATACATGGAGTAGTAGGATTACTTTCTAAAACCCATGTGTATCTTATACCTTATCAGGGCATGGTGTTTTTGGTTAAATCTAAGGATCCATTGCCTATTACGCCAGATATTGAGGCAAGAGAGATTAGGCTTCCACCTATGTAGTTATTGTTTGAGGAGCCCTAGTCCTTTTTTACGCTGATTAACTTGATAATATGTTGTTGTAGGTGTAGTGGTCTCTAGGTGTGTTACGAGTTGGCTAAAATACTGGTAGTTAGGTTAGAGCAAGGTCTTGTAAATGGATTACTAGGTAAATATTATAAATGGACCGATACTAGTCCTCCAGAAGATTTTAGTAAACTAGAGCTCGTTGCCTCGAGAATTGATCCACACGTAAACTTCGTATGGTGGGATAAGCCTGCACCAGATGTTCCCGCAGACAAGTTTGCTGTTGAGTGGACTGGCTACCTAGTTGTTGAGACACCAGGCTACTATAGATTCTTCATAGAGGTTGACGATGGAGGTAGGCTATGGATTAATAATGAACTACTTATTGATGCATGGAAGGAGCAACCACCAACAGTCTATCATAGCGATATAGTAGAACTAAGCATAGGCTATCATCCAATTAAGCTTAGATTCTTCAACAATGAGGTCTTCGCAATAGTAAGATTGGGGTGGATAACACCTGATGGAAGTGCTGAAATTATACCTTCGAAAAACCTTGCTACACGTACAGGTGATAAAATAGTCATTAAAGGATTACCAAAAGGGTATGGTGTAGAGCTTTGGAGTGGTGAACTACTTGGTAAAACCATAGCTAATGAGGACAACATAGCAGAAATAAGTGCTAGTGAACTAGAAGTACCCATCGATGCTTACTTCAAGGTATATGATGATAAAGGTAAGTTGATAGGAGAAACACCTATCATAAGAAATGTCTGGGGAGGAGATGTATTCCAACTATCCGTAACATAACTCCTAGGTAATTGCTACTACAAAATCTAGTAAATAACAGCCAAGGAATACGGTAAGACAGCAAGACCAAACAGTTAGTGGTCATTACTAGTATACAACGATAATAGGCTTAGCTAAAATATTCTTAACTTGATTCTAGTACCCTAGAGATAAACGTAAAACAATAGATATACATCAGTATATTGTCTATTAGTTTCTAGAAGATATGGTAATAGATGCTAGCACGCCAGCAACATACGTAGTTGAAGATGGCTGAGGCCATAAACATATATGCAAATATTTCAATTATTTCAATAGGAGATATAACTAACCATAGCGAATTAACTAAATTAATTATGTTAGGTCTATCCTATAATCTAAGTGCTTAATTACTATAGATTTTTCGTTAGCTCTTTTAACTTGTTTTTCTCCGAGTTCCTTTCCCAGTTTTTCCCAGTATTCTATGTTATAAATGCATCCTGGATCTGGTGCTACTGGATTGCCGAAGTATCCATAGGCTCTTGCCCTACATCCTCCGCATATGTTTTTATAGGGGCATATAGCGCAATGTCCTTCGAGTTTACTTCTATCCCTTAATAGTTTAAATAATGGGGCATTTACCCATAGGTTCCAGAACGTTTTCTCCCTTAGATTCCCTACAGGTATAGGCATGAATACACATGGTATTATTGTTCCTTCTGGCTGTATTCCCGCGTATATTCTCCCTGCACCACATCCTCCTACAAACTCTGCTACAGCTCTTACTATGGGATCACTACCCACATAGAAGTGTGTTGGTGCAACATCTCTTCCACTACTTAGCTGTAATGCTACTCTTCCGTACTGAGGAGCCGTGCTTACTATCTCTAACTTCCGCTTACTCATTTCCTTGTATATTGTTTTAAGAAATTCTTCTCTCTCGAAAGGATCTAGATCTAACCATAAGTTATCTTTTCCTCTGCCCACTGGGACGAAATTAAAGAAGACAACTCTTTTAACACCTATGGATTCAGCTAGATCTAATAGATCTTCTACCTCATGTATGTTTGCCTTAGTTATAGTTACTGCCATAGCATGGTTTACTCCTAATTTCACAGCGTTTTCTAGTGCTTTAACAGCTCTTTCCCATGAACCTGGAGTACCTCTAAACCAGTCATGTTTTCTAGGATTAGCACTATCAACTGATACCTCGACATACCTTAAGCCTAGCTTCTTTGCTTTCATAAGTTTCTCTATATCGGCAAAAACCCATCCGTTGGTTGCTACAGCAGCATATATACCTCTTGAAGCTATTTCGTGTAATATCGTGTAGAAGTGTGGATGTATTGTAGGTTCTCCACCACTTAAAGCTATTGCAGCAACACCTGCTTTATCCAATTGATCGACTACCATGATCTTCTCTTTTAGGCTAAGCTCGTTTAGTAACGGTTTATCAGCTCTTTGGTAGCAGTGTTTACATCTAAGATTACACATATTAGTGAAGTTCCATACTATTAGAAATGGTGCAGGAAGTTTCTGTGGTACGGTTACACCATAGAGTCCTAATCCCTTTAATACAAGTGTAACTCCTCGTCGGAGGGCAGAATCCTTAAGTGCCTCTATTACTTCCTCCTCTCTTCCTTTCAGAAGTTTTATTCCAAGACTTATTATGTTGTTTACTATTGCTCCTACAAATCTCGTAGTCATGGGACATGATAGTATTTTCTCGCCAGCATACATTGATAAAGCATGGTATATTATTGGTGCCCTTACATATTCATTTTCGTATGTGCATTCTGTTTCAATTGTAGCTATTCTTAGAAATATCCGTGTTATAGGATTATTGAATAGCAGCCTAAGGCCAGCTAATAATGCTCCAATACCACCTCTTTCTTCAGAATCATTCGCATTATGTACTTCGGTGTTCAAGGTTCTCACCTTAAATGATGAACTATTGTATCCTTTATCCATGAAAATAATTCCCTTACAAGAACGCTTGCAAGATCTTTAAATCTACCTGCCTTCAATTCCCTTACTATGAACTTAGATCTAAGGTAGAATTTACGATAAGCGTATTTAAGCATTTTCTCTAAGTGTCTTCGTGTAAAATGTAGACCTCTCATAACGGGTCTTATGGTTGTATAATGCTCCCAATTCCAGTCCTCTATGAGATTATGTTCTAGGGCGTAATCGTATAATGGGGTGCCTGGATAAGGAGTAAGTACGGTGAATTGAGCATAATCTGGGTCTAGCTTTAATGCAAAGTCTATGGTTCTTTTCATGTCATCAATTGTTTCCCAAGGAAATCCCAGTATGAATGACCCTGTTGCAAATCCTCCAAGTTCTTTGATCCATTTAAAGACCTTCTCGGCTTGCTCTATTGTTATCTTCTTTCCTATACGGTTCAGTGTATCTTGGCTAGCAGATTCTACACCAAAGTATAGTGCTACGCATCCATTTCTATATAGGAATTCAAGAAACTTTTTGTCGACATGGTCTACTCTAGAACCACATGCAAATGTGATGTCTATTCCTCTCTTTTTAAGTTCTTCTACTAGATTATACAAGAATTTTCTATTAGCTGTAAGTTCGTCATCTGTGAAAGCGATTTGTTTTACCTTGTATTTATCTACTAAGAACTCGATTTCGCTAACAACATTTTCAGCTGAACGGAATCTTAGTCTACGACCCCAAAAGTAGCTTGTTATACAGAATACACATCCATAAGGACATCCTCTGCTAGCCATAACGTGCGCTATTTTTATGGGTTTACCGAATAATGTGTATTTATCCATTGGAAGCAGATGTCTTGCAGGCCATGGTAGTTTATCTAAGTTTTCTATAAATGGTCTTCGGGGAGTTACGACGACTTTCCCATGGTTATCTTTAAATGCTATGCCTTTTATCTTAGCTAAAATATTCTTGTCGAGCCCATGTTTTTCTATAGCGTTAACGAGTTCTAGTGTTGTATACTCTCCTTCGCCTCTAACAACAATATCTATATTGTTGTTAAGTGCTTCTGTATACATGTACGTTGGATGAGGTCCTCCAGCTATCACTATGATGTCTTTACCTAGTTCTTCTTTTACTAGTTTAGCAGCAACATATCCCTTAGGTGCTGTAGGTGTAAGCATTGATATACCTATTATATCAGGGTTCCAAGACTTAACCTCTTTAATCCATTCACGGAAATTCATTTCAAGTGTTGGTGTATCTATTATCTTAACCTTGTGGCCTTCTTTCTCTAGTACTGCTGCAATATACGCTAGGCCCAACGGTGGTGCCTTCATACCCGTAACACGGTATATCTCAAGCCTATGTACTTCGGGAGGCGACGTTAATAATACTCTCAATCGCTACACCATATATACATCATGTAGTTCCCTTAGAATAAAGGTAACTGTAGAATACTTTTCATTAAACCCGATGATGTTTTGTAGATAAGATAGTATATATAGTAGTTGAAGATTAGAATAGCGTTAGTGTTTACTTAAGATCAGCTATTCTCCTCAAAATAGGTGATAGTTCGAGTAAATCTTTTAGTGTATTGGGTATAAATGGGAGGATGAATCGTAAAATATTACTCCCCATTCTCAACGCTTCCAATATCTTATCATATAGCTCTAATATGCTTGTACGCCTCCAAATAATGCCCATTAATGTTTCCATTAATTCGTCTGTAAGCTTAGGATTTTTTAGATATAGGAGTCGTAACACTCTTACTACGTTTAAACGTATACCTGTATTTTCCATTCTACCTTCTATGTACATATATAATGCATGTGAATGTGGTGTCTTAATACACTGAGATCCAAGCCTTTGGCAATCAAGTTCATCTAATGGTATACAGCTCTCCTTTAAATGCATTATTGTTTCCTTTCTATAGCTAAGCAATAAGTTAAAGCGAGCTGAAGAATAATGATATATCTCAAAACTTATATTACTTCCTAAGTTCTCGAAGAAAGCCCAGAACCTCCTAATTTGGTACTCATTGTATCCTAAACATCTTAAAAGAGGAGTTATAACGCATGGAGGATCAATACATCTAAGATCTAATTCAGCACATTTTGAGTAAACTTTCCTTATAGAATTAACTATAGCCTCAGCAAACATCGGAGGTAACTGTTTTACCATTAGTTCCACGTAATATAACTTTGTAGTCTAAGAGGTTATAAGGGGTTCTTTTACATTAAAAATATACTGTTAATGTTAAATCTTAATTAAATAGCTTGTTGCCTACGATTAAGCCACTATTCTAGCCAAAACTCTTTTTCCTAGTAAACAACAATAGCATAAACGGTGGATACCTCTACACGCGATTGCTGGAAAATAGGTGAACCATGAGTATGGTCGAGAACGTTTATAAGGCTATGTACGTTATAGCAGACTTCATAATAAATGCCACTAAAGAATTGAAAAGAGAGCAAGTTGAGAGAATGATTAACAAGTTGGTTGAAGCATATGAGCGTAGGAATCACAAGATACTCGTTATGGGTGCTGGACGTAGTGGTTTAGTTGGTAGAGCTTTCGCTATGAGACTCCTACATCTAGGATACAATGTCTATGTATTAGGAGATACCATTGTCCCAAGGATTGGAGAAGGAGATATAGTTATAGCTATATCTGGTTCTGGTAGAACCAAGCTTATTGTTACAGCTGCTGAAGCAGCTAAGCATGTAGGTGCAACAGTTATAGCTGTTACAAGTTATCCTGATAGCCCATTAGCAGAGATAGCCGATATAGTAGTAGAGGTTCCAGGTAGAACAAAGATCGCACGTGAAGAAGACTACTTTGCACGACAGATTCTAGGAATACATGAACCATTAGCTCCCCTGGGGACGCTTTTCGAAGACACAGCAATGGTGTTTCTTGACGCCGTTGTAGCTGAACTAATGGAGAGGCTTGGCAAAACAGAAGAGGATCTAAAAGCTATTCATGCAAACATAGAGATATAGGAAACCATTAAGATGATGAACTATGCACGAGTGGAGTCTTGCATCAAGCATAGTATTAACAGCTAAGAAGATTCTTGCTGAAAAAGGTTACAGTAAGCTTGATGGAATAGATATTGTTGTAGGAGAGCTATCTCAAATAGACCTAGATATACTAAGGGATGCTCTAAGGACACTATTAGGAGAGGAATTTGGAGAAGGAGTAGAAGTAAATATTGAAGTAGAAAAAGCAAGATTAAAGTGTAATACATGTGGTTATGAATTTGGGTTTAGAGAGGTATGGGATCAGTTAAAACAGATATTTTGCCAAGACATAGAGCCTGGAGAAGAATGTGAAAACCCCGTACACTATGTTCCAGAGCTAGTATCATCTTTTGTTAAATGTCCGAAATGTGGAAGCGTTGACCTTGAAATTATTAGTGGAAGAGGAGTATGGATTAAATCATTGAAAGTAGGTGAAGAAAAGTGATGAAAGGGCTTATAGATCCTAGAATAGAGGCTATAAGAGATAGATTTAGTAGAATAAGGTATACGGTAATAGTGGCTTCTGGTAAGGGAGGTGTAGGTAAGAGCCTCATAGCTGCAACTCTTAGCTTACTTATAGCACAGAAGAAATACAACGTAGGCCTCCTAGACCTAGACCTCCATGGCCCTGTAACACCATTGATATTCGACTTAGAGCAAGCTGAACCTGAGGAAAGCAAGGAGGGCCTAATACCGCCTATAAAGCATGGAGTAAAGGTTATGAGTCTTGGACTTCTAGCAAAGAATAGACCTACACCTATACATGGCTCAAATAAGCGTGATGCCATACGCGAGATATTAGCAGTAACACGTTGGGATAAACTAGACTTACTAGTAGTAGATTTACCGCCAGGTACAGGAGATGAAGTGTTAGAAACCTTGAACTTGATTAAGGACTTTAAAAGAGGGGCAATAGTAGTAACAATACCATCCCAGCTATCACTCAAGGTTGTAGCAAGATTAGTAGACTTATTAAAAGAAATGAAAACAGATATCATAGGATTAGTAGAGAACATGTCCTACATGAAGCTAGACGAACAAATACTCTATCCTATGGGTAAGCCGCGTGGAATAGAACTCGCCAAGGAGAGAAACATACCATATCTAGGACAGATACCATTAGATCCCAAGGTACAAGAAGCACTTGAAGGAAGAGATATAGATCTACTATTAGGTACTGAGTTTAGTAAAACAGTAGAAGAAGTAATAGTTAAACCAGTATTAGGTATGATAAAGTGAACTATATCGAATTAATTAAAAAGTACATGGATGAGGCAAACCAGCTAGTAGATGCTATGAGAATACTCCATTCCAGAGGATTAATTAATGTTAGAGGAGGAAATGGTAGCATAAAGATAACTGAAAACGAAATACTAATGACTCCAAGTGGTTTACCTAAGCATCTATTGAAGCCCGAGGATCTAGTAATAGTTAAATTATTAGATGGCTCGTGGCATGGTAGGTATAAGCCAACAATTGAGTATAGAATGCACTTAGAAATCTATCGTAGAGTAAGAGAAGCTAGAGCAGTACTCCATGCACATAATCCTTACACTATACTAGCTGTAGAACTTGGGGTAGAACTTAACCCAAAGGAGTTTGTTGAAACATGTTATGCTGTAGGTGAATGTGTAAGGATGGTAGAGGAAATTGAGCCAGGGACCGAGGAGCTAGCTAAGAGAGTTGGAGAGGAAGCCGAAAAGTGTAGGATCGTAATACTAAGAAAGCATGGAGTAGTAGCTTATGGCGAAACAATATATCATGCATTAGATGCTATAGAGGCATTAGAGGATTACGCCAGGATTACAATACTTAAATGGATAGCCGAAAGAATTACTTGATCCTCTTAACTTCTTTACAATAAGTTCCTGCCACTATCTTGAACAAATGAATAGTATCTAGGATGGTGTTAAAAGAGAATTATTTTGTGATACCTAAGTATAGTTTTAGCGAATTGTGAATGCTCAAGTAGGCCTTCGGGTTTTCCTTCGAATCTTATTGTACCGCTAACTAGTAGGTATGCCCAGTCACCTATTTCTAATGCTCTCTTAGCACGCTGTTCTACAAGAACTATTGTTAATCCTAATCTATCTCTTAGCTCAACTACTTTTTCAAGTACTCTCTTGACAAGTATTGGTGCTAGGTCTGTGGTCATCTCATCAAGTAATAATATCTTTGGCCTCCTCATCAACGCCATAGCTATGGCTAGCATTCTTCTTTCACCACCGCTTAGTGTACCAGCTTTTCTCTTCAGGAAGCCCTTTAACTTGGGGAATATGTCAAGTACCTCATCTATTCTATCCTTTACTTCTCTCTCATCAAGTAAGTATCCAGCTATTCTTAGATTCTCCTCAACAGTTAGCTCAGCAAACACGTTACCTAGTTGTGGTAGGTATGCTATACCTAGCTTAGCTATTTTATGTGGAGGCATACCTGTTATTTCTTTTCCTTCGAATATCACCTTGCCTCCATGTATGGTTGCTAAACCACAGATACTATTCATTAATATTGTTTCCTTGCACCATTAGGACCTATTAATAATGTTAATGTCTTTTAAACCTTAATGTTTACTCTATTAGCTGCTACCAGGCCACCGAATCTCTTGACTAGGTTCTCTGTCATAAGTATGTGGTTATCAGCTTTTCTCTCCATAAACTTCACCTACAACTAAACTACTATGTATGTAATGATTAAAACAGCTATTGTTGTGTCATATGAATAAAACTGGATTGTTTATTGTGTTCTAAGTTATCCTTCAGTCTACCATTTAGTTCATTCAACTGTTCCAGTAGCTGTTCCCGAGGTTGCTGTTCGGGTTACCGTTACTGTTACCTCTCTTGCTGATGCTGTTGCTATACTTATCCCATAATCAGCTGCTATGATGGGGGCAACCATACGGTGCTGAATATGCTTACCATTTAGTCAATTATAGGTTGGTGGCATGGATAAATAATGTATTAGCTACTGATCCATTGCTCTCTGTAGGTATACTAGTTTTCACATTGATAGTTGTCGCAGTATTTGGAGCATTAGCTGGCTACATAACAGCATATTCAGCAATAAGGCTTAGAGAAGCATGTCTAGGTATAACATTACTAGCATTCAGTGATGCACTACAAATTATTGTATAGAATTATGAGCCACTTATTGGAGCAACACAAGGTGTACTAGCACTGGGCCCATTTAGATGAATAGGTGCTGGAGATTCGTTAGCGCAACATTCATAATACTAGGCATAGCCATACTGGTATTCCTCTATGTTGAAAGACTAGGCAAATCACCATTCGGTAGAATCTTAAAGGCTATGAGAGATGCAGAAATGGCGGCCAGAGTCTATGGTAAGGATATGCCTAAGCTAAGAGTTCAAGCCTTGATAACAGGTTCTGCAATAGCCGCTATCAGGGGTGCTTTATGGGCATTCTACGTAGTTAGCATGAAGGCAGTAACATACAATAGACTTGTATGGACCTTCTGGCCATGGGTATACGTGATGCTTGGAGGAACAGGTAGTAACTTAGGTGTATTAGTAGGTGCCTTAGTGTTCTTAACTGTAAGAACATTGACGTACTCATATGAGGGAGCACTATCAACAATTATACCAACAAGCCCAAGCTGGCTAGAATATATACTCGTAGGACTAGCAATAGTACTAATAGCTCTATTCAGGCCACAAGGAATAATACTGGAGAAACCAGCACTAACATTACCAAGGGAGAAGATAGAGAAAATAAGAAAGGAAGTAGGAAAAGCAATTAATAAATAGAGTTCAAACCCTATTTATTTCCAAAGCACTAGTGTACTATGAACTACGTTAGTTAGCATAAGGTCTTTTCATGATATTTAGGTGGAGGTGTAATAATCATAAACAATGTATTAGTAATTATATCTTGTAGCGCTAAGAAGATATGGGATAAAGAACCTTGGCGTGGACCAACTATCGCTAAAGAAGCATACATTGGACCTTTATTTAAACTAGCAAGAAAATATGCTGAAAGAAAAGGATATGATTGGATAATATTGTCAGCTAAGTATGGGTTCATAGAACCAGACTATACAATACCAGGAAATTATAATGTCACGTTCAATAATCCCAAGACTAAGCCTATTTCATTGGAGATTTTACGTAAACAAGTAAAGGAGAAGAAACTTTACAGGTATAGTAGAGTAATAGTTTTAGCTAGCAAACGATATGTAGAGATAGTACGTAAAGCCTTCCAAGGTTATAATATACGAATAGAAGCACCGTTAGAAGGTCTACCTATAGGCAAAATGCTGGCTAAGCTTAAATCAATGATTGAAGAATAGAATAACTAGTTTTTGGGTAGTTAGTGTTTTAGAGCTATGAACCTTATCCTTATATAATCCCTTGATGGTATTGTAGTTATTGTAGGCGTATACCTATGGCTACTGAATTATTGTATCAGAAGGATAGTTACCTAAGAGAATTTGATGCTGCTGTAAAGAGAGTCGATGGCGAAAAAATAGTTCTTGACAAGACCGCGTTCCACCCACGTAGTGGTGGATTAGACCATGATACTGGCATCTTGCTGAAGGGAGACAAAGAGTACCACGTTGTGAAGGTGTTATTTGATAAGGAGACCGGAGAAGTAGTACATTATCTTGATACAAGCGAACACGACATAAAAGTAGGAGACCGGGTTAGAGGAATAATAGATTGGGATAGAAGATACAGGATAATGAGAATGCATACAGCTGCACATATATTATCAGCAATAATGTACCGTGACTATAATGCACTAATCACTGGTGGACACATAAGTCTCGACAAGGCTTATGATGATTATAGTTTACCTGAATTTAATCCAGAGATATTCCGTGAAGCTGTTCGTAAAGCTAACGAGATAGTAAAACAAGGCATAGATGTTAAGATATACTGGCTAAGAAGAGAAGAAGCATTGAAAATACCTGGTGTAGTTAAACTAGCTTCACGTATGCCTCCAGAAATAGAGTATTTAAGAATAGTAGAGATACCTGGAATAGACATACAAGCCGATGGAGGACCACATGTAAGAAATACCAAGGAGATAGGGGAAATAGTATTCTTGAAGGCAGAAAACAAGGGTAAAAAGAGGAAGAGACTATACTATACTGTAAAACCTTAGTTGTTTAATCTATTGAATTAGTTACTATGACTACTAGCTCCTTTTAATTAAGTAGTTATAGAATAATAGGCTAATCCAGATACTAGCTGGTAATGCACCTATTATCTCGGGTATAGCGTAGCCTAAGTCTATGAAACCTAGCTCTATAGCTATGAATAATACTAGCCCTATGAACGATACGAATGCTAAGATTAGAGTCATCTTAGATAATAGTCCTTTACGACGATTAATTACGGAATAAACTATCATAGCTATAAGTAATGTTAGGAAGAAGGCTAAGGCTGACATAAAATGGCATATGCCGAAACGCTCTGGTAAGAACCCAATAAGAGCAAGTGTTATTCCAGCTACTGTTATAAAGATAGGATAGCTCTTAGAGAACTTGTAAAGGCCCATAGTAGTAATAGCAAGAAGTGTTCCTGAAATTATTAAGCCGTAATTGAATATAGGCTCGCTAAGCCTGTTACACATACTAATACATAGGGGGTCGCCATTACACGCTGAAACCCAGTCTCCTAGATCACTTAAAGCCATGGATACTATGTTAAAGCATCCAGACACTATGATGGCTAGCAAGATAGATAGCCATGCAAGGATTACTGCAATAATACCAAGTAGACCTAATAGCCTATTAATCGACGATGTGTTTTGCCTTTCCATGAAGCCACACCTTTGTACAAATACATTTACTCTATCGTAAGCTTTCTTCCTAGAAAAAGCATGGTTTTGGTACAATATAAACTCCATTATGAATTATGAGAGCATGGTATCGGTGTGCATTGTATTCCATGACTACTAAGTTAGGAGGTGAAAACTATTAGATATTCAGGTATAGATGTTAATAAAACTAAATACGTGTTAGAGTTTAATTTATGTGAGGAAAAGCTACATGAAGAAATCATTATTAGCTAAGAGGAAAATTAGGAGACGGATGGGCGTATTCCGTAGGGTAAGAAAACTTGGTGTTTATAGGAAGGTTGATTAGAAATGGCTGTTAGAGTAAAGATTAGATTATGTGTCAGAGATCGATGCATAGTACTGAGAGCTCTTGTAAACTCTGGTTATGAGAGTAGTGAACCAGAACTAGCTATCCCACAGAAGACTGCTGAAGAGCTTGGGCTCTGGCCTCCTCAAGAGTTCGCATTAGAGGAAGCATATACTGCTGGTGGAATGGCTTCTGTTTACGTGGTTAATGAAGATGCTAGAGTTAGCTTAGTATTGAATAACCACTATGTCGAGAATGTTAAGGTTAGACTTGTAATAAATCCTTACCTAGACGAACCACTTATAAGTGATCACTTAATTGATGCTCTTGGGATAATAGTTATAAGCTTTGGACAAGGTTTATGGAGGCATAGAAGTGATCCTAAAGACGTAGTTAGAGAAAGTGCTCTATAAGTTATGAGGCAAGCTTAAGAACAGCTAGGGCCTACTGCTATGGAGTTTTATTAATGTAATTTCGGGTGGACAAAACATTCTTATGGGATAAATACTTGTGCCGATATCCCTGGTAACATACATGTAGGTATCACCAGCAACATATAGTCCTGAAATATACCTTCTATACTCCTCTGGGTAAAGGTACCATAACTGGGCCATAAAATGGTATAACTATTTGCCCTCCATGTGTATGACCAGATAAAATGATGTTTACCTTACCTTTAGCTTTATCTATTATTTGAGGTGAATGTGCAATAAGTACTATGAAGTAGTTTCTTGGTACGCCATATAGTGCTTTATATAAGTCATCCCTACCAGCGTATGGGTCATCTACTCCAGCAAATACTATTGAACAATTGCCTCTACTTATTATGGTGAAATCATTTCTTAATACAGTAACATTATCCATGGATTCTAGCCTAGATAAATACTCGTCAACATTTACTCCTGACTAATACTCCCAGTTATCAGGAACAATTATGATTGGCGCAATATATCTGAGGGTATCAATAAAGAGAAGAGACTCTTCAACACCTTTAACATTAGATATAAGGTCTCCGCCAACAACTATTATTTCAGGTTCCATGGAGGCAAGTTTCCAGAGAACTATACTATAACGTAGACGATAGAAAGGATTCCACCAATTACCATCAAAGTGTAGGTCAGCTATGAACCCTATACGGAAATCATTGAGACAATTAGGTATTTTAGGAGACTGTATCTCCACATGAGATGTTATTATGAGTACGTAGGGTTCAATTATAAGTGCATGGATCAATAATGATATAACGATTAATGGTACTACTAATAGTATTGTGACAAGTAGGGTCTTATGTAAACTCCATCCATTAGTCAACATAAACACCATTAGGACTTAACGTCTTCGCGGTATAGTGTTTTAGGTCCCGTATATTATCTTGCATAGTTTTATAATTTAATACCGCAGTGTCTATGTACGTGTCTAATAGAGCTTGTATTGGGCTGGCGCTTTGAGCCAGTTTAAGAGTTACTTGATGGTATTATTGATATCATTTAGTGGTAGTCTTGCTTTCCGTCTATCTATTCCTGTTGTAGCTTATCATGTTCGTGAGGAACTTGCTGCCTCAGCATTTATTGTTGGCCTTACTACTACAGCTTACTTTATTATGAGGGCTTTCTCGGCTAGCATAAGTGGTGAAGTTATTGCAAGATTACGTGATTATCGCCGTCTATCTCTTGTGGGTTTCCTCGTGTCTGCTTTAGTTGTACTAGCTTATATCTATAGTTATAACTGGATAATTGTCATAGTCCTCCGTCTTATGCAAGGGTTCTTAGCAGGGCTTATGTGGATACCATTACAGTATGCTGTATCGGTTTATTCACGTGAATCATGGAGAGGTAGAGCTTATGCATTCTACTTTCTTGTAGGTGCTATTGGTGCTCAAATAGCTAATGTGGTCTACGCTTTAATGGAGGCTTATGGTGCTTTAGCAATACTAGCATTATCATCTGTACTATACTTAGTATCAGCTGCATTGGTTTATAGTATCCCACTACCTAAGACCACTATAACTAAGCCTAATAGAAGTACAGCGAAGACCAAGGAGGGAATGGAGCTTAGAAGGTTTTTACCAGTGTTTTTAGCTGGGTTCATGGTTAGCTTCACTTTATCAATATACTATGGTGATATACCATATGTATATGTTCGTGAGACCTTGGGGTTAACACGTCAGGATACTGCATTGGTTTTAGCTGTAACCGGGTTTATAGGACTAGGATTAAGCTTAATTGCATCACATATAGCTGATCGTTATCCGGATAAGCCGTTGTTGGAATTTGTTGTGGCATTAGTGCCATTAGCTTTACTGTTAATATGCTTTGGTAGATTATGGTTGGTTATTATAGGATTCTCATTGTTGACCGTTGTTTCAAGGGTATTCACTCCACTATCTCGAAGAGTAGTAACAGTTTCATCAAGTGATCCTGGACGTGCTGTAGGATATCTTAACGCTTCATCAAATATAGGAATGGCTATTGGCTTCGCATACGTAGGGTACATGTACGATGTATTAGGTATTAAAATGAATATAGCAGGTTATGATGTACTAGCACTCCCAATAGCATTACTACCAATAAGTATAGTATCATTAATATTAACATT
>CAYUVB010000019.1:20005-21266 GCA_964448055.1 uncultured Desulfurococcales archaeon
CTGGGAAGAGCTATAGGAGGTACCCCGCCTACACGATAACCGGTTCTTTCAACTACTTCGCTTGGCTTAGCTAGTCTGGGCTTGCAGCCAATAATGTTTGCAAGCTTATTCATGTTTAGCCTCTTATCTCCTGGGATAATGACTGCATATACTTCATTACAAGCAATTACTATGAGAGTCTTGACTATTCTGGATCTGTCTACACCTAAAAACCTTGCTGCATCATCTACCGTAGTAGTTCTTCCTGAAGCTTTAATAAGCCTCCATTTAACACCATGCTCTTTAATCCATCTTTCAACGTATTCTACAGACATAAACCTAGCCTCCTAACAATTTACAATGTGATTCGTGCTTCTTAAATAATTGTGGTACAAAAATGACAGAGCCTATAGCCTAGCTAGGTTACATCATGATTTCTCTTAAAGCTAAATGATAAAGTAGCTGAATAAGTTAGGTTCAAGTAACTTAGCTTAGTCTTTCTATGTATCACTAAATCCAGAAGAAGTAAGTAGCCATAATACATGTCTTCTTTATGCTACTTCTATGTTTTCTGACCACTATAATCTTTCCAAAGATATAAGTGAAAAGTTCTAACTTGTTTAATGTAGTATTCCTTGCAACTGCTTAATAACCACTGGATAGTAATGCTTACGCTTAAATACATAGTTTTTTGAGAGCACCTATAGGGTTTTTACTTGAAGACTATGCCGTCAACTGATTTAACTAATATCCCTTTGTATAGGAATTCTATTTGCCTTAGTGCAGCATAGTAGTCGAACTCGTTAAGTGCACTAATAGCATCTATGGGTACTACTACCTTGTACCATCTTAATGCTGCACTACCAGCTGTATGAAGTACGCATATGTTTGCAACAGTACCAGTTATTACCGTATACTTTATTCCATAGACTCTTAGTAAGTCATCTAATGGGGTACCATAGAATCCATCATAACGTGTCTTCTCTACAACTATATCGTTCTCCTTAGGCTTAAGTTCATCTATTATTTCCCAACCCCATGTACCTTTAACTACGTGTTCACCCCATATACTGAATTCTGGGTCACCTGGATAATGTGTATCCTTAGTGTAGATTATCTTAACATTCTTCTCCCTAGCCTTATCAAGTAATTTCTTTATCTTAGGAACAGTTTCCATAGCCGTAGGTACAACAAGTTTACCTCCAGGTTTAACAAAATCATTCTGCATATCAACAACTATTACAGCTGTTTCCTTAGAAGGCAACTCTATTTTATCAATAAC
>CAYUVB010000019.1:21366-31214 GCA_964448055.1 uncultured Desulfurococcales archaeon
AATATTAGGGAAGGTATGATTCTTGACTTAGAAGTTGAAGACGATAAACTAGTATTGAGAATTAAGGATCTATGGAGCGAGTTACGGAGACGTGGAAGAGCACTTACGGTAAACGTGGATGAAGCTGAACGAGAACTCGACGAGGCGGATGCTCAGTGGCTAAAAAGACTCAAAGAGTAATTGTCGACACATATGCTATTATGTCCGATATACTAGGCAGTATATCAGCTAAAGCATTAGAAGTTATAGAATCTATTAGATTAGGGCAAATAGAAGGACTCCTACATAACCTCATAGTCTATGAACTTTTCTACCATTGGAGGAAGGGAAGATTACCCTTCCATAACGATTCAGAACTATTAGAATTTGTTGAGACATATTTCAAGCTCATAGACATAGATACCAATATCATAAAGGAAGCTTCATACATAAAGGTGTTAGGAGATAGACTATTAAGTCAAGCACCCATTAAAGAATTGAGGAGAAGAAGACTTTCAGTAGCAGATACAATTACCATTGCATTAGCGCTAAGATTCAGGATACCCATAGTTTCAGGTGATAAAGACCTAACATATGTTGCTAGAAGTCTAGGTGTAAATATTATATGGTAGTTGCTATAAAATCTATAGCGTAGAGATAATGTAATTTTTCATGGGGTGTATACTTGTATGGTCATTAAGGGCTCTAGTGGCGAGAAAATAGGTCATTATAGTGAAATTCCTGCTGAACCTGTCGAAGAGGATATGGCTACAAATACTACCATAAGATGGCTTATACATAAAGAGGATGGTGCTCTACTTTTCGCTATGAGGATGTTTGAAGTTAGGCCTGGAGGTCATATTAAAGCTCATAAGCATCCCTGGGAGCATGAGATATTCATACTTGAAGGTAAGGGTAGAATCAGGATTGGTGGGAAATCCTATGATGTGAGTGAAGGATATTTTGTCTACATACCACCAAATGTTGAGCATGAATACTGGAATACAAGTGATAGTGTACTGCGATTCTTATGTATAATACCGCATAGGCATATCACATAGTCTTATTGTAGGCTTAGAGTTCTGTTTTTATACCTACACCTAGTTCTTCTACTACTACATCTATGTTTAGCAATAAATTGTTGAACAAGGTTATAGGTGATATAAGAACACCTTCATGATATCTTAGGCCTGGATCAGTTAACGTTACTATCACTGGTATCAACGTCTTAGCCCTTCTAAGCTCTTCACCGTACCTTCTAGCTACAAGCCATAGTCTCTTAGCTAATCGCTGTGTCCTCTCAAGATGCTCTTGTGCAGCTTTCTTAAGCTTCCATTTCTTAGAGTATCCTGGGCTCCAGTGCTTACAGTCAACTACTATGGTGTACCTAGGGCCTAGTCCTAGCACGTCTATCTCGAAGCCTCTTGGAGGTGGAAGTCTTATGCCACGATAAACTCTATACCCATGTGCCTCAAGATATCTTGATGAAAGTTGTTCAAAGTCCCTCCAATCTAGGTATAAGCTTGCTTTATCAACTGGTATACCATAACGTAGTGCTTCTTCCACAAGATTTATTCTCGATGGAACTATTACTCCTCCAGCTTCTAGTATTATTAATTCCTTTTCTGCTAATTGTTTGAGAACCCCGATTATTACCTCACTAGCGAAATTTGTCTTGGACTTTATGTACTCGTTCTCGATGAATAGGGTTTTCCTAGATGCTTCAAGTAATACTAAGATCACTTTACGTATTGTTTCTCTTAATGGTTCCTGCAAGGTCTTCTACTACCTCTACTAGTTCTAGTAACTGGCTTACATTTACATGAGGCATAACTACTATGCGTATACCATCCACTATCCCGCAATGATACGGGTACCAACCACTATTCCATAGTTTCTCAAGTATGCTTCTAGCGTTTACCCCTTGAACCTCCATACATATTATTGGTGTTTCAGGTTCAACTACTAATCTTAGTACATGAGAACTCCTTATCCTTTCAGCTACTTTAAAGGTCTTATTCATTGCTTCTAACGCTAACTTGGTGTAGCCTTTCCAACCAAGGTGTTTAAGCATCGCCCACGTTGCTGCAATGCTACCTCCGCTTCTCGTACCACCCAATCCTACTTGATAACCCATGGGCATGTACTTTGATTCGAATATTAATGGCTTAAACCATTCCTTTCCTCTTACTACAAGCCCTCCAGAGGGTATTGGTGTTAGACCGAGCTTATGCGGATCTATTGTTACTGAAACAACGGCTTCATTGTTGAACCCTATATCCGGTAATCTATACCCCACCCTCCTTAGGAATGGGATTATAAATCCTCCGAAAGCGGCATCAACATGTACTACAGAGTTGTATTTAATTGCTATATCGGATATACTTCTCACGTTGTCTACTGTACCTAAACCTGTTGTACCAGCTGTTGCAACTATAACACCTTTACCGTACTTCTTAACCTTAGACTCTAGGTCATTGAGATCCATGTGGTAATCCTTATCTACTTCTACTTCCACCAACTTCATTCTCAGTATACGGGCAGCTTTACGTATAGAGCTATGAGCTGTTATAGCCGCATATACTACGTCGTATCCATGTTCTCGAGCAAGGTATAGTGCTGAGATATTGGCTTCTGTTCCACCACTAGTAATCAATCCTTCAACGCTTTCCCCATCAAGTATTTCGCCAAGCATACTAATTACTTCACGTTCAAGTTTATGGGTTTCACGAAATACTATCGGGTCATTAGCATTAAAGAACATGAACAACTTGTATGCTTCAATGCTAAGAGGATGAGGCATAGTCGTCATAGATCCAATAATATTATCTACGAGATGCTTTGGTTCACGTATAAACCTAGCATAGAGCTCTCTTAACACTATTCTCCAGTCTAAGCCTTCCTCAGGAAAGACACCATTAGACATCAATTAAACACCACAAAGAAACTACAAGGAGCTAGGAGAATAAAAATACTTGACATACTGAAGACTTGAATCCAAAAGTATAGAGTACCATAATTATTGAATAGTAGACTCAAGGATTAGCTTACCTATTTTATTATGTGCTTCTTCTAGAGCCTCGCCTGCCATATTAACTAGCAACTTACAAGGATTGGTTGTTGAAAGTTCAACGCATATTCTATTCATTTTTGAGATAAACATGTTTAATTCAGAATACACACTCATAGCTGTCTCAGAGTCTATGCTTAACAATGATACTATTCCTTTAGCTAGGTCCTTCACTAATTCCGCCATATACTTGATTAGCTTGGTATTGCCTAAAAACAATCCTTGTGGATAATTCTCAACTATCATTAATAAAAAATCAGCTTTTAATCGAAGATACAACGGTTCATTAGGAAGAGATCGAATAGCGTTTACCACCTTATCTAAATCCATTGGTCTAAGCATTGTTAATGGGCCATAAATCAGTGCTCTCATTAACTCTCTAAGTATTTGAGGATTGCGTTTTCCGAATGCCTTAGACGCCTTAACTATTATCTTAGTAGAGTAATCTACCAATATCTCTTCAAGCCCCATGGACGGGTATAGTTCAAGTATCGTTAGCAATCCTAAGGCCGTAGAATAATCTTTCTCAAAAACAGAAATAACCGTATCTGGATCAGCATCCTCTAATAATTTGTTTACGAGTCCTTTGCTCTTAATTCCTTTCATTACCTTGAATATTACATCTGTTGATGCTTGACTCTTTAGTACCTTGATAAATTCTAGCCCTGCCTTATACTCTCTTGAACTTATAGGCTTAGATAAGAACCCACTTAACACTTCTATTATTTTATCAATATCACATCTTCCCTTAGAACATTCATAGGCTATACCCCATGGATTATTTAGAACTTCCTCCTTAAGATAATTTTCCATTAGGGATACTCCTCACGAATACTCTGTGCTATATGTGTTATACTTGTTAGCATATACTTTATCTAAAACTTAATATAAGTGATACATTTTAAGTAGTCATAAATCTAGACAACACCCGATAAAAGACTATAAGCTTCCTTCCAATTATACTATGTTCTCAGATGCTACGATGACGAGAAACCGCGGGTCAGAGCATTTAGGCGATGAGGACCCTTGGGGGCGTATGGTTTCTCTGAGTAGCCCATGGTTGTGTAAGTATTTTACTTATGCTAGGGTTTAATAAGCTCCTAGCATAGCTATTTTAACGGTGTTAAAAGGTTGACAAACAATGACAATAGTCGTAGCACAAACATAAGAGTTAAGAAGTTCCAAGCTCCACAAATTCCACCACCATATGCTAAGCAAGTAGAAGAGAATCTTAAGGATGTAAAATACAAAATTGCCGTCATTAGTGGGAAGGGTGGTGTTGGTAAGAGCTTTGTTTCAGCAGCCCTAGCGCTAGCATTAGCTAAGTTAGGGTATCAGGTGGGGCTCTTAGATCTAGATGTTCATGGACCAAGTATTCCGAAAATAACCGGTATACGTGGTATGCGACCCTATGCTGTCGAGGGCAAAATAGAACCTATACCCTTGGCAGAGAACCTTAAGGTACTAAGTCTAGAATTAATGCTTGACGACGTGAATAAACCTATTGTATGGCGTGGACCATTAAAGTCTAAAGCAATAATAGAACTCTTATATCTTACCAATTGGGGTAAACTAGACTATCTCATCTTCGATTTACCACCTGGTACAGGGGATGAGCCGCTAAGTGTTGCTCAACTAGTACCAGAGCCGCGCGGAGCAATAATAGTTACAACACCATCAAGTCTAGCTGGAACCGTAGTTAGGAAAGCAGTAGAGTTCTGCTTCCAATTAGATCTACCAATAATAGGTATCGTTGAAAACATGTCATACTTCAAATGCCCTGTATGTGGTACTATACATAAAATATTTGGTGAAGGAGCTGCAGAGGAGGTAGCAAAGGTCTATAATCTTGATATAATAGCACGAATACCAGTACATCCTGACTTAAGTCGTGCACTAGATGAAGGAACACTACCATCATTAATACTGGGTAACCAGGAACACGAGGTAACTAGGAGCATAATAGAATTTGCTAAAAAAGTAGTAGAAAAGACAAAAGAACCGCTAGAAAAGTAATTAGAATTCAAGCCTATCCTAGCCTCATAGCTTAAAAGTCCTATGAATAATATTTAAGTACACCATCGTATATCTTGAAAAGGACAAGATTTTTATGTCACAGGACATATTTACACATCATGCGCATTAATCCGTTCGAACTAATATATCGGTATATTTACCCTGCTGTAAGAAGAAGGTTAGCCGAGATACTATATTATGATGAAGGATTGAATCAAAGACAAATAGCTGAAATACTTGGCGTTACTCAATCGGCAGTATCACGATATGTTGATGGTTATCGGGGAATGTTAGTTGATTTTAAGGATTATCCAGAAATAAATAATGAGTTAAGGAAGTTAGCTAAGAAGATAGTTTCTAATAAGATAGACAAATATATTGTGCAAGTAGAGATTGCTTATATAATATTTCGGTCTTTAGCAAGGAAGAGACTATGTAGCCTACACTTAAAAGTTGATCCAACTATAGATTATAGCAAATGTAATATCTGTCCTATGCTCTTCAAACCGTTCGTCGAGGGATAACACAGAGCTTCACCTTATTTAGCTACTGTTCTCGAGTTTCATAATCTTTCTTAAACCTATAGCAGTGTTATAGGTAATTCTTATATATTTCAAACTACAATATGACTCGCGGAATATAGGTGTGTAATATGAAGAATCGTTTCCCAACTCAAGTACTACGTAAAAGATTAGAGTCTTTCCAAGAGAAACTAAGGTCTAAGAATATTGATGCTGCAATGATTCGTGTACAGTCAACGTTTACCTACTTTACTGGAACCAAGTGGCTTAGACCTGCATTACTGGTACCAGCTCGTGGAGACCCAATATTATTTGCTGCGA
This sequence comes from uncultured Desulfurococcales archaeon, assembly GCA_964448055.1. Lineage (GTDB taxonomy): Archaea > Thermoproteota > Thermoprotei_A > Sulfolobales > WANQ01 > WANQ01. The sequence goes on from CAYUVB010000019.1 coordinate 27,274, forward strand.
GGGGTGAAGAGGAAGAGCTAGCACAACGAACATGGATAGATAATATAGTAGCGTTTAAGGATGGAGGAGACCTTATGGCAAAGGTGTCGGGTACTATAAGAAATAATGGATATAAGATTATAGGCCTAGAATATGGTATTGAGAGAGATGCGTATATACTCTTCTATGAAATGTTTAAACGCCTTAACCCAGGGGTAAAGGTAGTAGATATATCGGACATAGTAGTGGAATTGAGGATGATTAAAGATGAATACGAATTAGAGGCTATAAGAAGAGCAGGTGAAATAGCTGTAAAAGTAATGGATAAAACAATCCAGGTAATAAAACCTGGAGTTAGTGAAACAGAAATTGCAGCCGAAGCCTATTATCATGCATATAAGCTTGGAGCTGAAGAACCAAAGGTATACGTTAACATTGGACCTAACCCAAGAGTTCACGCTGAACCATTTAGGGATAACAAGGTAGTTGAAGGGACAACTGTAACCATAGTCTTAGGAATAGATTACAATCACTACTATGCTAACATGTCAAGAACAATAGTTATAGGAAGCAGCAATGAAGCCGAGAAAGCAGTAGAGTGTATGAAGAAGGTATACGAGAAAGCAGTAGAACTAACTAAACCAGGTGTTAAACCCATCAATGTAATAATGGAGTTAGACAAAATATACCGTGAACACGGATTAATAGATCATAGAGTAATAGGATATCTCCACGGAGTAGGACTACAAGTAGAGGAACCACCAATAACAACCATAGTACCTAAACATAGATTCATCGAAATAAAGCCAGGAATGGTCGTAGCACTTGTTCACGCACCTATAATGTTGAAAGGAATAGGACAAATAAAACACGAAGATACATTCATAGTAACAGATAAAGGTCTAGAAATAGTAACAAAGCATACCTAACCCAAATAAGAACCCATAATAATTAGTAACGATCATCTAGAATACACCGTGTGTAAGAAACATACAAAACCCTAGATAACTAGCTATTATCTTAGAGATGATGAACGACCTCGGAACGGAGCCTTAAAGGGCCGTGAAGACCCGTGTGAGGGCTGATTTGGGTTGATGAAGGATCCAGTTTTATAGTGGTCTTAATAGTGTAGTAGAGGCTACGTGGATAGTGGTGGAGAGGTAGTACGCCACCATACTTGGAGTACAATCGAGTCTCTAATGAACAGGGCTAGGAGAGAACTAGATCCATACTACTATGATTTTTTGGAGAGATACTACATTGACCTAGAGGGGTCACCAGACACCATCTATAGTAGGCTAGACCAGGCCTTCTATTCCTAAGATGGCTGTAGGAGAGCAAGATAACGTTAAACGACATAGACTCTTTCATAATCAAGAAATACCTTAAAACAAAGGATAGGTCACGGAACAGCGCTATGAGAGCTATAAGAGGACTAGCTAAAGTAAACCAGCCCTACAAGACCATCATAGCGATCCTATACGAAGCAGGGGCAAGAAGAATCGAAGTACTAAACCTAAGATACGGCGACGTAGAAGAATGGGAGTACAGTTGCAAGCTAAAATAAAGCAATGTAGGAGCTAGGCAAGAATAGTCTATGTAATAGTATACCAGAATATCATAAGAGAAGAGAATGGTTGTTGCAATACAGGTCTAAAGATACCAATAACTGGTTATTCTACTCATGTACATGGAAATCAACGGAATTCATCGAGCTATTGGATAAAGCGAGAAAAGAAGTTATCCAGAAGTTCATCGGGGATCTACATGCTCTAGGGATATGTATATATGATTCTACCGAGATAATATCTGAATATATTAGCAAACCTTTAGTAGAATTATCGTTACCGAAATACGGTACTCTAAGTAATCGGACTTCGAGTACAGTTATTCGATTCTGTCAATGTGTGGAAAATGCTTAACAAGGACGTGTATAGAGTGTTCTCCACAACAGGATTATGTTTGTCGAGCTCTGTTAATTATGAGATGGTTAATGGTGTTATCCGTTCGAGGTGGTTTTATGAGTATTATTGAGGTTTACGAGCTTGTCAAAATCTATCGTCCTAATGTTGTAGCACTTAACAAAGTTACTTTCAATATCCCGAAGAAGGGTCTATACATCGTTGCAGGTCCTAATGGCGCTGGCAAGACAACGCTTTTGCGTATTCTATATACAGCTTTATTACCTACATCCGGTGAGGCTCGTGTTCTAGGCTTTGACGTTGTTAAAGAGGCAAAAGAGATCCGTAAACGCATAGCTGTTGTTCCTCAGGATGCTCGTCCCGAACCTTACCTAACACCGCAGGAATTCGTCGAACTCTACCTCATGGCAAGAGGTTTTTCGCGTAGCGATGCAATTAGACAGGCTAGGTCTGCTCTTGAAGTGTTAGGGCTAGAGCATGTGAGGAATAGGCTTTGCTTAACGCTTAGTGGTGGTGAGAAACAGCGTGTACTGGTTGCCGCGGCGCTTGCTACTAATGCAGAGCTCTTGTTTCTTGATGAGCCAACATCAGGTCTTGATCCTCTGGCTAGGAGAAGAGTGCATGAAGCTTTGCGGGAGCTGGTAAAGGAAGGGCACACCATTATCGTGACCACCCATCTTCTGAATGAAGCTGAGGAGGTAGCAGATGTAGTGCTGTTGATTAATAGAGGCAGAGTCCTAGCGATGGGTAAACCTGACGAGCTTAAACTCTCTATATTACGCTATCAATATAGAGTTACTGTTCGCGAACCGTGCACCAGCTTGATGAACGAGATCAAGTATCTAGATATCAACATTGTGAGACGTGGTGATGGAGATCTCGTTATCTACGTAAATCAGGAGGAGTTGAGAAAGCTCATCGACGTATTGACGGTGTACGGTTCTTCCTTTACTGTCGAGAAGATTGGTCTTGATGATGTATTCAGAGAGGTTGTTACCAATGATAGAAACGCTTAAACGCATAGCCATGTCTATACTAGCAATCGCTAGATTCTACTCTGCTTGGTTCTTCAAGAGCAGACTATGGATTATTAATCAACTAGTGATACCCGTGTCGATGTACATAGTGTTTCTACTGGTTATAGGCAAGGGATTTGAAGTCAATGCACTGATAGGCGGACTCATTACATTAGCATGGAATGCTGGTAGCAACGCCCTTTCACAACAGCTATTTGCATATCGATTCTACTACAGGATACTGGATATGTTTATCGCTAGTCCTGTAACATCGACAAGGTTCATCGCAGGGGTCTCTATAGGTGCTCTACTTAACGCTCTACTCCCTTCGATCCCCATACTAGCTCTTCTAGCCACGTACATAGGTATCAACATGGTATTGCTCATACCCTTATTCCTCTTAGCATGGCTTCTAGGATCTATCATAGGGTTCTTCATGGCCAACACTGTGAAGGATCCTGCGAGATTTAGTGCATTAGCAAACCTCCTCTACTACCTCCTAACGATAATTCCACCAGTTTACTACCCAGCTAACGTTATTCCAGGTATTGGATACCACATATCTCTACTTATACCAACAGCTACATTAGCAGAGCTAGCACGCATGGTTCTAGCTCTCACATCAGCAACCACGTTATGGTACGTGGTAGCAGTGATCCTAGTTTACATGGCTGTATTTCTATTACTAGCAGTAAGATATGCAGAGTGGCGAGAACACTGAGCTGCTGTTGAATATCGTCAAGCCTTAAGGACTTCCAGTGTATTTGCAAACTAGAGCAACTACTAATAATACTACTACACAGGGCCCTAGGAGAAGGGAGTAGCTATATCAGGATACCAGCACTAAGCCCACTGGAAGCGACACAACACCTCAAAGACATGGTATACAACAAGCTGAAAGACAAGGTAAAGAACCCAGTACTAGAAGCTGAGAAGACCCCGAGAAAACTACAGGAGCTCATAGCACACGGAGTAGTCTACGCATCATACGTGAGAAGAGGAGCTACTGGGGGACCCGAACTAA
>CAYUVB010000020.1:0-18365 GCA_964448055.1 uncultured Desulfurococcales archaeon
AAGCTTAGGATAATAGCATCAATTACTTTAATTGATTCGTCATTACCCCAAACATTTGTCATAATCTTATATGTATCTTTTGGTTTCTCCATTATTGCTTGTGCTAAACCTACGCCTAAATACATAAACACATAGGTATCAATCATCATAAAATAGCCCTTGCCTAATGCTCTATCAAGTACTTCTGAGAGGAATATTTGCAAGTCTTCAGTATATCTGTTCAACTCTCACACAGTCTCAATGCTTAATCTACGGTTTTATAAGCTATACGTAACATTCCTCTGTACCTTTCATACAGAAAGATGCTACCTTGTAATGGTAATGTAATAAAAGATTATTTATTATATACTCTTAGTTAAAGCATATGCGCTAATACTTCTTGTGCTGATTAGATGGTGCTCCACATACAGGGCATTTTTCTAACGGTTTTTGACCTATATATGTATGTCCACATATGGAACATACCCATATATATCCTTGGATATGTATGTCTTCTCCTTTATCAACAAACTCCTTAGCTTCCCTGTATAGCTCTAAGTGAATTTTCTCTGCTTCTAAAGCCCACTTAAAGGATATTTCTGCTTGTTTTTCACCTTGTAGTCTCGCTATCTCTGAATATATGGGATACATTTCAGTCACTTCGAATTCTTCTCCCATTATAGCCAACTCTAAATTCTTAGACGTATTTCCAGGACCAAAGGGTGCTTCCGCTACAACCTTCATTCCTTGTTTTAAATCCTTTAATCTATTGTAATGGTTTCTAGCATGTACTTGTTCAGCATAAGCTATTGCTTTAAATAATCTAGCTACATTAGGATATCCTTCTTGCTCGGCTATTTCGGCAGACAGTAAATAACGCATATAAGCCATAGATTCTCCTCCAAAAGCTGATGTTAAGGCCTCTTGAGTCATAGGTCTAGGCATAACAATTCCCTGAATAGCCTCTAACGTAAAAGATCCTAGTTCCCATTTTATTTGTTTCTTTTAATAGTATCATAGTTTTCATATATTATCACGTAAAATAATTGTTCTAATATAGTTCTGTACCCGATATATCGGTTTCCGAAGCATTTTTATTCTAGAGGAATTGGTCTAGTTTTTGATAATTTCGCTTGCAGGTAATGATGTTGCATAAAGATGGTGGCAAAGACAAAGAAAGCTATCATGAACGTGGTTTATTAGGTTTTCTAGTACTCGTAAGTCTCGTTGAAGGAGATGCCCATGGATACGAAATAATGAAACGTGTCGAAAGAATTACAGCTGGTTACTGGAGGCCAGCCCCTGGCTCCCTTTATCCCGTTATAGACTCATTAGAAAAGGAAGGATTAATAGAATGTTATATCGTTGAACACCGTGGAAAGCAGAGAAGGATGTGTAGACTCACTGATGATGGGTATAGGGTACTAATAGATTTACTAAAAAGAAAAATCAAGGTTTATGTCTCAGTACTTCATGCATCATTAAATGCTTATCATGCTTCCTTAAAACACCTAAACATTATTAAAACCGATGAATGTATCAAACAAGTAATTGACATATTATCAAAACTCAGTGATAAGATCAACCAATGTATCGAGGGATAGGTAAGCTATGCCGGAGGACAGTGAAGCCAAAAGCATGTTCAAGTATCGTGAGAGAATTCTTAGCGGGCCGGTCATACGTACAACACTATGGCTTGCATGGCCTATAATCATAGCTAATATCGTCAATATATCATATAATTTAGTCGACACGTTCTGGCTAGGAAAATTAGGTAAAGAGGCCTTATCAGCTCCCACAGTTAGTTGGCCTATGATATCGTTATTGTACTCTATAGGTATGGGCCTTAGTTTTGCTGGTGTAACCCTAGTTTCGCAATATATAGGTGCAGGAGAGAAGGAATATGCTAGGAAAACAGCAGGCTACATGATAGGATTCATGTTATTACTCGCCGTTACTATTTCGGGAATAGGATATGTTCTTGCACCTTCTATCCTTAAAGCAATGCAAGTTCCAGAAGAAGTACTACCATTAGCGGTAAGTTACATTAGAGTTATATTCACTGGAATACCCATAGCTTTCATAGGCTTTGCCTTTATATCAATACTTAATGGTATAGGTGACACGCGTACACCAACTATTATAGGTATAATTTCATCATTAGTAAACGTGGTTTTGGATCCAATAATGATTTTTGGATGGTTTGGATTACCACCTATGGGTGTCATTGGAGCAGCTACAGCTACGGTTCTTTCACGTGCTGTAGTATCAGCTATAGGGATATTCCTGCTTATACGTGGTTACATGGGACTTAAGATAAGGTTTAATGACTTATTCTTTGAGTTATGGTGGCTTAGGAAGGTCTTGAAGATAGGTATACCGTTAGCTATTCAGCAATCAGCTAATTCGTTAGGATTCGTTATTATGATGAGTATCGTTGCCAGTATGGGTACTACTGTTATAGCTACTTATGGTATAGGTATAAGGATTATAGATATAATACAAGCATTCACATGGGGGCTTATGAGAGCTACATCGATAATGATAGGTCAAACAATTGGTGCAGAAAACTATAGTAAAGCCGAGGAAATAGTTCGAAAGAATATGATGTTGATTTTTGGAGTCCTAGTCATAGGTGCATTAATGATATTCATATTTCGTAGACAGCTTTATGCAGTATTTATTGATGATCCAGGAGTGTTGGCTGAGGGTGATAGATTCCTGTCAATATTTGTTCCATCAATACCTTTCTTTGGTTTATTCTTTGTTGCTGGGGCAGTAGCAAGGGGTTCGGGTCATACCGTTGCGTATACAATAATAAGTATTATTAGGTTATGGTTGCTAAGAATAGGATTAACAATAATATTAGCATATTTCGTTGGCTTAGGCTCGATAGGTGTATGGATAGCCATGAGTATAAGTAATATAGGTGCAGGTATAATTGCGACATTATGGGTTATGAGGGGTACATGGAAGCAACGCGTAATAGAAATCCCTGGCAAGCCTCGTGTACAAGCAGGTATAGGATCTAAGTGAAACACGGATAAAGGAGGAATAGGTATAGTTGACTAATAGTATGACCAATAAGGAAAGAGTAATAATAGACATGCATGTACATACAAAGTATTCTGATGGTATACATGATATTAGAGAAATACTACTATATGCTAAACATAAAGGTCTTAGCGGAATAGCTATAACAGATCATGATACAGTTCTAGGAGCATTAAAGGCTCTTAAACTTTCGATGGATTACAACGTCGTCATTATACCTGGAATAGAAATTAGTACCGATAAAGCACATGTACTACTATATGGTATTAAAGAGGAAATACCGGCAAGATTAAAAAAGAACCCGCTCATTCAAGAACTGATAGACTATGCACGAGAGAACGATTTGCTTATATCAATAGCTCATCCTTATGGTCGAGCTTTATTTTTCAAGTACCCTGTAGTAGATATGCATGATATATTACATAGAGTTCATGCTATAGAAATAGCTAATGGAAGAACACTGCCAAGACAAAATGCTAAGGCCCTTAAGCTAGCTATGAAATATAATAAAGCTTTTACTGGAGGTAGCGATGCGCATATAATTGATGAATTGGGGAGAATAAGGGTTATAGCATTTGAACCAGTAGAAAACTATGAGGATTTCCTGAAGCAAGTCTTAAAGAAAAAGGTTAAGATAACAGGTAGTACTGGAGTAGTAACGATAATATCAGGAATAATTAAGAGAAGAATAATATTGCTAGGAAAGAGAATTAGAATATTAGTTGGGCAGCAGTAAACAATTCCCTAAGACATAATAAATCCATAGCTTATATCCATATAGAATAGATTAGTAATCAACTCATTCTTGTTCCTTAAGAACTCGTAATATTATGTCCAGTGTGTAAATACCTTATAGGCTTTTTCCACAACTACTCTTTAGAGGAACTTAGATTAGGGAGTGAGGTGTAAATGATATCAACACTTAGGGTTGATACCTATACGCAATTAAACCGTATACTCCGTAGACAAGGGTATCATGTAATAGGGTTACATAGTGCTGTAAAGAAGTGTCATTGGACCCATGCAGCACTTGTAGAGAAGAGATTTTGTTATAAATGTAAGTTCTATGGTATTGAAAGTCATAGATGTGTGCAGATGACTCCTGCAACACTTTGGTGTTGGAATAGATGTTTACATTGCTGGAGGCTTAGACCTAAGGATAAGGGGTTAATATGGGACGATACACGCTTGCCTAGAGTGGATGACCCGGAATTCATAGCTGATCAATCAATAAAGGAGTTTAAACGCATAATATCAGGGTATAAGGGTAGAAAGGGTGTTGACCCACATATGCTTGAGGAAGCACTTAACCCTAGGCATGTAGCTATTAGTCTTAGTGGAGAGCCCACACTCTACCCTAGACTTGGTGAACTGATAGAGATATTCCATAAACGTGGGATGTCAACGTTTCTCGTGACACGTGGCGTTAGACCTGATGTGCTTGAGGGTCTTGAAGAAGAACCAAGTCAGCTTTACGTATCATTGGAGGCTTGGAACGAAGAAATGTATAAAAGATTAAACGAGCCATTAGCGCCCAATGCTTGGAAGCTTACACTTAAAACCTTAGAGTTGCTACCGACATTTAGCTCCCCAACAGTTATGCGTATAACCCTTATACGTGGTATAAATATGTCCGACAGAGATGTTGAAGGATTTGCTAAATTAATAGAAATAGCTCAACCAACATATATTGAGGTAAAAGCATATATGTATGTTGGTGCTTCAAGAGAAAGACTTAAACCTGAGAACATGCCTAGGCATAGTGAAGTAAAAGAATTTGCAAGAAAATTGTCTGAGAAAACAAGTTACCCCATACGCTCGGAAAGTGTGCCTAGTAGAGTAGTGCTACTAAGCCGTTTAAGTAAGCCTATAAGACATGGTAAAGGATGTCCAGGAGGATGGAAAACTCCCGAAGTAGAAGACGAGTTTAGTGGAGAATATGGTAAATATCTAGATCAAGCGGGCTAAAAATTACCTAAGTAGGTTTAAGCATTGAAGTATATACGTTCATCAGTATATATGCTAGTACTAATATTAGTAGTGATCATGGTTTTCACCTTCTATGGTGTTATTAAGGAGAACATAGGTGAACAATATAGTACATATGAGGCTTCGTCGAATACCAAGTCGAAAATATTGAGAATAGTGGATGAAGTTAAGTCTCTTGTTGAAAAGATAAGAAACCTAAGATTTCCATATAAAATGCAGATTAGGATAATTAATACAACATGGGTTCTAGAACATTGGGGCCCACCACCTAAACCATCTAAAGAGATGTTGATAAAAGAAATAGTCTACAAGTTAAGCCTACTTGTACCACCGAACTTTAGCATAATTAGTGGAGAAAGACAATGGACTGCATCATTTATGGCGGCTGCAGCAGGTTATACTCTCTACATAGTTGAAGACAACTTTGACCTAGAGAAGCCAGTTGCTAGAAGAGCACTTGCTCATGAATTAGTACATATACTACAGTATCATTACTTTCATGTAGCATATCCTTCAACACTTGACGGCAGACTAGCGGTATTAGCATTAATTGAAGGTGATGCTGATCTCGTAGCAGATACTTTCTGTAATCTCACAGGTATACCTCCAAGGCCTAGACTAGGATTACCACTAAATAACCCGTATATAGCTCTTCACTCATTCCCCTATATATTTGGTGAAGATTTTGTTCTTTTCCTATATAGTAAAGGTGGATGGGATCTAGTAAACAAGGCGTATACAAATCCGCCTAGGAGTACTGAACAAATAATGAATCCAGAGAAATACCTTGAAAACGAAGAACCAGTAAAAGTAGAACTCCAAGTAAATGAATCAACTGATCCATTATATACTGATGTCATGGGTGAATATTACATACTACTCGTATTAGCAACAAAAATAGACTTCAAAGAGGCGTATAAGGCGGCACAGGGATGGGGAGGAGATATGCTAGCACTATTTCACGATAATAATACAAATACATGGACACTTTACTGGAATATAACATGGGACACGACAAACGATGCACAAGAATTCTATAAGACTTTCAATGAAGCTTTAGTAAGCCTAAATGCTTCAAAGATAAACGAATCCATGTTAATGAAAAAGTATCAAATATGGGATTATACTATAGAAATCAAGCTATACGGTCAAAATACGTTTATCATAGTAGAATGGAGGGAGGCAGGTACTAAATACTAGATTATCTTTTAATCATCTTAATGAAATATTCATGAATTCTACTATCGTTAGTTAACTCTGGATGGAATGTTATTGCCAACATATTTCTCTGTTCTGCTGCTACTATCACGTTGTTTAATTTAGCTAATGGTTCAGTTGGGTACCAGGTCTTTATTATTGCAGGGGCCCTAATGAATACACATCTAAAAGGTTTATCACCTATGGCTGGTATTTTAATGTCTATTTCGAAGCTCTCTTTTTGCCTGCCATAATAGTTTCTGATTACACTTATATTCATTACTGCTAGAAGGGGTTGTTCTACTTTACCTACTTTCTTGTCTACTACATTCTTAGCTAACATTACTGTTCCGGCGCATATGCCCATAACGGGAAGTCCCTTAATTACTAAGTCCTTGAGCTCATCAAGTAAACCTATTCTTTTTGCTAACACTCCTATGGTAGTAGATTCGCCTCCAGGGATTATTATTCCATCTATACTTGTTAGCTCCTTAGGTTTCTTAACTATGAGTATCTCGCCATTAATGCCTAGATTATTGTATGCTTTCCTCAGCATGTGTACGTGCTCTATTATACCTCCTTGAAGTCCTAGAATACCAATCTTCATTTTACTAGACACCCCTGACTTGGAGTAATTCTTCGGGTTTCAATTTTCTAATGTCAATGCCCATCATACTCTTAGTTTCACTTATCATCTTTTGTGCTTCAAGAACTTTTTCAGGGTCATCCCACATAGCTGTGGCTAAGACTATTGCTTCAGCTCTTTCTCGGGGGTCAGAGCTCTTGAATATACCTGAACCAACGAATACGCCATCAGCTCCAAGCCACATCATTAATGCTGCATCAGCAGGTGTAGCTATTCCTCCTGCAGCAAAATTAACGACGGGTAGTCTACCAAGCTTAGCTGTTAAGTCAACTAGTTCTATTGCTACACTCATTTCACGTGCTTTCCTCATTCTATCTTCCATGCTCATACTCTTCAATTGTCTTATTTCGCCCATAATCTTCCTCATATGCTTAACTGCTTCAGCTACATTACCGGTTCCAGCTTCTCCTTTAGTTCTGATCATTGAAGCGCCTTCACTGATTCTTCTTAATGCTTCACCTAAATCCCTTGCGCCATTGACAAATGGTACTTTAAATAACCATTTATTGATATGTCTAGTCTCATCAGCTGGTGTTAACACCTCGCTTTCATCAATCATATCTACTCCTAAGGTTTCCAATATTTTGGCCTCCATGTAATGACCTATTCTAACTTTAGCCATAACAGGTATTGTAATAGATTCCATAACCTCCTCTATAGTTTTTGGATCAGCCATTCTGGCAACACCACCGCTAACTCTAACATCGTAAGGCAACTTGTCTAGAACCATGACGCTAACAGCGCCAGCTTCTTCAGCAATGGATGCTTGTTCAACGTTAGTTACATCCATGCATACTCCTCCTTTCTGGAAAATCGGAAAACCTAGCTTAACCCTAACGGTTCCAGTAATAGGCTTATTAATAACTTCGGGGAGGGGTCTAGGAAAGTATTCAAAGTATAAGTCATCGTCTCTTAATTTATCAGCTATTTCAGCAAGCTTGTAAAAGAAGTTCACTATAGCATCAAATCCCACATCTACTAGATTAGAACTTATATGTCTAATAACCATAATGTCTTCACCTTAAGTACATACTTCAATAAAATACTGACTTCAATAAGATACTAAAACCTAATCCTTAATAGTTAACTAGTGAGATTATAGTAGGAATAAAACTTAAGATCTATTCATATGAATAGAAGATTATTAGAAGTAAACTTATATAAACACTGACTACTGTAGAAGAGTCCACGGAGCCCGCTCAATATCTCCAAGAAGCCGGGGTCGCCTAGCCTGGTAGGGCGCCGGCCTGCTAAGCCGGTGGGGCGTGGCCCCGCGCGGGTTCAAATCCCGCCCCCGGCGCCACAATTGGCATTACCTTACCTTCTTATCTCTAAGCATCCCATGTTTCAGAGATGACCATCAGTCTTGAAATATAACTCTGATAATCACTTATTATTAGCAGTTGAATTATCTACCTAGATAAACAAAAACTGTATAGTTCTTAATTTACATGTATGTTTCACCAGTTAAAATATCAATTCTGTTTATCTGAGATTATAAACATCGATTATGGAGAATATCTTCTTCATAGTCGATAGGTATTCTATTCCCTTTTCGGTTACTTCAATTATCTTCTTCTTTCCATGTCTTGTAATTTTTACTAGATTCCTATCTTCCATGAACATTAGATATGTTCGTGCTGTGCTATAGCTAACATGTATGTTTTTACGATCTCACCTACTGTGGCGCTACCTTTCTTATATATGTAGCCAAGTATACGGGCTATGAGTACTATGTTTATGTCCGTGTGCTTCATCGCAGTTTTGCATTGTTTAATATGTTATTTAGTGTATCCATAGTTAACTGTTGCTGTTCGTAGCTGTTTCGTTGCGAGTAAAGTTTCTAAACTGTTTCATTGTTTCAAAATATTTCAAGAAAGAATGTATATGGTTGCCTGGAAGTTTGTGTGCTTGTGGACAACCGAAGTAGTATTTATTAGGGGAATGTTGATGATGCAACTACATGTCTTAGAACATCTCTTATACTTATTATTCCAACAGGTTTTCCTTCATCATCCACTACTGGTATGTGTCTTATCCAGTGTTCTATCATCTTGGAAGCTATTATGGCTATAGAGTCTTCAGGTTTAGCAACTATAAGATTACGTGACATTACCTCTCCTACTGGAATATCTAGGTCTTTTCCTTCAGCTATTACCCTTACTAGGTCTCTTTCAGTGAATATACCTACAAGTTTATTATTCTCAACTATTAGCACGCTTCCAACCTTATGGTAGTGCATCGCCTGTACTACATCAGCTACCTTATCTGTAGGAGAAGCAGTAACTAGATGAGTATGACTCATGATATCTTTTGCTGCTGACATAATCGTGCACCGTGTAGCTAAGATTAGTATTAGGGAAATATAAATTTTAAATCATGCTATAATCAGTGTTCAAATTAATATAAAGAGTTTTATCACCTTATTAAGGACGATGTAGTAATAGACTAATAAGTATCCTAGTGAATATAAAATAATATAAATACAGGTTTTAGCAATGAATTGCTTTAGCTTACGCATCTGGCTTATTACCCGAAAGTATATATTAAACGTGTACAATTTCATCAAGCAAAGATTAAGTGTTACCTACATAGGGTATGGGTACTATGAGCTATAAGTATAGAGTGTTGTTTGTAAATACTTCTAGTAAGTCATGGAAGATAAAGGAATATGAATTAAAAGATGACATTTTAGGGCCTATCGATCTAGGAGTTAAACTTCACTTGGAAGAATATGAGAGTTGGAAGTATGATGTATTTTCACCTAACAATGTATTTGTATTAGGCAGAGGATTATTTGCTGGCGGTAGGCTTATAGGTGTTCATAGACTTATAGCAGTATTCCGTAGCCCATTAACACGTTCATTACATGTAAGTGCTATTGGAGGTGTAGCATACAAGTTCATGAGATCAGGTATACATGCAGTAGTTATCGAAGACAAGTCCTCCACACCATTAATAATACTCATAAGTGGTAACGAGAAAGGTAGCATTGACATAAAATTCAATGAAATAACGTTAAATAGACTTGAAGAAGTGTATAAAAACTATGATGGTAAGGAGGGCGTTTATGCTTTAACTAAATACCTAATGGATGAGTACGAAGAATTCATAAAAGAAAACAATGCTAGACCCATAGTAGTAGGTCCCAGCGCTATCAAAACTATCCATGGAGCGCTTTTCTCATTAGATATAGATATTAAGCGTAAGAATATAGCCTTAGGAGCCGAAGATTCAGCTGCACGTGGCGGACCTGGTAGTGTATTATTTCAAGCACATGGAGTAGTAGCACTAATCATTGGAGGAAGGTATAAACCTTCAGATGATAATCCTAAATTATTGGATATGAATCTAATCAATAGTATTTCACGTAAAGTTCATGGTAAAGATTATATTCCTGCCTTAAGCGATGCTACAACAAAGTACAGATATAACCCTAAGCTTGGCACGGGCGGTACATTTGGTGTAAACTATCCACATTATCGTGATCTAATACCAACATTTGCATATAATATGATGTATTTATCAAAGACCTTAAGGTTAAAGCACTATGAAATGATAATGAAGTATTTCTGGAAACCATTTAACGTAGAAGTTTTCGAAAAGGCTAGAAGCTGGTATAATTGTGGAGAACCTTGCCCAGTAGTATGTAAGAAAGTATGGAGAGGTAAGAAGGTAGATTACGAGCCATTTAACGCCATGGGTCCATTAATAGGGGTATTCTTGTTTGAGAAGACAGTAGAATTAGTGGACGTAGTAGATGCATTAGGATTTGATGCAATAGAGATGGGGCATATAATCTCATGGATTTTTGATGCTATACATAGAGGATTACTTCAACCAGAAGAGGTAGGATTAGACTCTAAGACTCTCTTTGATCCTATAAGCTACGATGTAAGATATTCAGAACATAACGCAAAGCTAGCCTTGAAGATAGTGAGAGGTCTTATCGAAAAGAATAATGAGATACTAAAACTAATAGCGGAGAAAGGTATACGTGAAGCAGCAAGAATTCTGGATATTAAGTTCAAGGATCGCGTATCAATGATAGGATTGAGATTTGAAGACATAGCTATTTACGGGTCCTTTGGCAATGAGGGATATATGACACCAAATCTATACTGGACGCCAGGCATGATTGCACCATTATTTATCCTAGGGAGATATTGGACCAACTACTCGCCAACATTTATGTCACCAGAAGAATATGCCAAGTCTTCGCTTGAAAGAGCGCTTAAAGAATACTTGATAGATAACGCTGGTTTATGTAGATTCCATAGAGGTTGGGCCGAAAAAATGTTACAAGACCTCTATCGAGAAATCTGGGGAGTAAATGTAAACTTGATAGTACATGCTAAGAAGATGTACAAGAAAATAATCGAATACTCTAAGAAGGCAGGAGCTATACCAACGTTCTGGGATACTAAGAAAGCAAAAGACCTTATAGCCTCTATTGCAACAGAAATAGGGATCGAAGAATGGGTTAAGAAATTCTCGGTAAATCCTGAAGAAGCTGCTAAGGAATGGTGGGATAGATTCAATAAAACTATAGAGATTCTTTTAAAGTAAAAATATGTTCGGATACACTTCATGGAATTCATCAATACATGATAAAATAAAACTTCTTCGAATACTCAATCTCTACTAGGGAGTAAAGAATAGACTAGAAATTACTTGGCGGCAACCCCGCGGACCCCGTTGGTGGATACCAGCATCCCCGCCAGGTCCCCCATAGCCGAACCTCACCCCGGTGACCCGTGAACGCTGACGTCCGGGGTTAGGTTGCTCCCTTCCGGGCCTGGCCAGGTTCCCCCGGCAAAGGCGGTACCAGTCCGCCCTCCGGCGGACGGTCCGCCACCGCCAGCCCCACGGGGCGGGGGTCATCGCGGCTATGGGCCTTAGCGGGGTGCTGGTACCCACCAACGGGTTACTGGCCCCCGCATTACGCCCATTTCGGGGTACGGGGCGGGCGACCCCCCCGGCCCTTCCCGCGGGGTTGCCGCCAGAAATAGTATCTTTCATAGGGTTATATTTTACTTTGTCTTTAGGCTAGGTTATACTCAGAAGTATTGATGCAACAAATAATCCCACAGTACCTAACTGTAATGCATATGATATAGGCTTATTTATCCTCCCTAGCGTTTCCGACACTATCTTACCCCCATCAGTTATAAATAAAGGTGCTGCATTGATCAATGCTAATCCCATATTCACCCATAGCATCCACGAGAGTAAGCCTGGGACATGTATACATGCCAACCCAATTATACATATTGAAGGATTGGGTGCAGGAAACGGGTTTATGTATACTCCAACCATTGACATACCAGCAGGCTTCACTAATAATAACGAGATGTATTTCATATACTTATATGAATATATAGTCATGTTGTAAACAACTGTCTCATTAGTGTAGGTTTTTATTATATTAGTTAATGGTGTTAACCCATTAATTTGTGTATTATTTACAGATATTATTGCAAATGGAACGTAATCTTGGAGGCCAGCATTGGCTGCAGGAGTTATTGTACCGTTTATTTTAGGTATTACTCCAATAATTAATGGATGTTGGGTAGCAATAACTTGTAGTAAAGCTAATGTTATAAGTGCTATGATAATATTAGCAGCTGAACCTGCAGCGAGTAGTTTAATCTTGCTTAAGACTCTACTCTTATTATAATCTTCTTCAACTGGTTCAACAAATGCGGCTGGTATAATGAATACTAATGCTAATCCCCAACTCTTAAGCCTAATACCTTCAGATAATGCTATTATTGCATGGCTTAGCTCATGAAATATTATTGCTACACTTATAGCAACCATAGAGTAAAGCAAATGTATTCCAACTACGGTTAAACCCGGAAGTAAAGGAATGAGCCTCGCTTGTGCGGCCACTTCTGTTGGCATAAGTTTCGATAATATTATGTTCGATAAGAAGTAATATGCTGCACCCATTGCGGCAAGTGTTAGTATAATGCTAATCCATCCATATACTTTCATAGCCTTATTCTTAGCGAGATACTTCAATGATTCCCCAGTAATCTTATGCCTCCACATTATGGTAAATAGACCTATTTCTACTCCATATTTTGATAATTTATCCTTAAACATATAGCCAATAGACATTACAATAGCCCAAGCAAATAATATATACGTAAAGTAGTTTACTACATCAGTAGCGTCCAAGGGCTTGTTTGCACCCTTTTAAACTTGTAAGCCTAGCCTATCTAGATGATAGAAGGGGCTTAAAATATTGGCCCAGAAAACCCCGAGATAACATTAAGAAGATAACTATGGTGTCGGAGTGATACTAGTATGCCTACTAAATGGAAGATAGCTCGAAGAATAGAGTATCAGGAAGTAGTATATGATGAACATAGATGGAGTATCCTAAGGGAGAAGAGGAATATAGCAAAGAGAATAATGCGTGCTCTTAAATCCATGGGTATCTACTCAATTATCCATGGAAGTATAGCTCGAGGAGATGTTGATGAGAATAGTGATGTTGATGTATTTATACCTCACCCAGTACCATCATATAGGGTAGAGTTAGCGTTAGAAATGGCAGGATTCAAACCATACAAAAAATTCATAGTTCAAGCAACACCTCATCACACACCTAAAGCATATATAGCGCTTGATGAAAAAGAGCTGCAGATGGTATCTTTTCCTTTAGCAAAGCTCACTCCAAGGGAGCAAGAATTTTACAAATTCGGCGGTATGATAGATCTGGAAGGAGTTGAAAATAATGTAAGAGTACCTGGAGTCGATAAACGTTTAATACTAATAGAACCTACACCGAGGGGTCATAAAGAATCACCAGTTATAGGTCGTGAGAGTGAAGTAGCTAGAATAGTAGGAGTGTCGATAGACATAGTATTAGAGAGGGTAAGAGTTCTTTCGCGAAGAGACGAGATAGGTAGGACAGGAGTATTTGTCTACTATGAATTAGTAGATGACGAAAGTTTTGAAGAGGCACTATCTAAGTTAGCTAAGGAGAATCCTTTCCTTAGAAGAGTCTTAAGAGAGCGTGGAAGTTCGTGGTAAGAAGAATATTCGGTAGAAGCGACTTCGGCTATAATATAGGTGAAGTATCGCAGGGGTGCAAGATCTGCTTTAGTGGTTCATCAATAGTGATTTTTGTAACTGGTTTATGTAGAGACTCATGTTTTTACTGTCCTATAAGCTATAGAAAGAGAGGAAAGGATTTAACCTATGTTAACGATGAAAGTGTTACAACAATAGATGAAATCATTCTTGAAGCACATCATATTAAAGCTCGTGGTGCAGCATTAACAGGAGGCGACCCATTACTAGTGTTGACTAAGACCATCGGTATAATTGAAGCATTGAAAAATGAATTTGGAGAGAAGTTCTATATTCATCTTTACACGAGTGGGAGATACGCTGATCGTGAAACCTTAAAATTATTAGAGAAAGCAGGCTTAGATGAGATACGTTTCCATCCAGTAGATAAGAAATATCTTAAACGTATAGAAATAGCCGTAAAAGAGACCTCAATGAAAGTCGGAATAGAAGTTCCAGCAATACCTGGAAGAATTGAATGGCTTAAGGAATTAGCATTGTTTCTTGAAAACATAGGCGGAGATTTCATTAATATAAATGAACTGGAGGTATCAGAAGCAAATATCAATAACATGATCAATAGGGGGTATAGGATATCCAAGAATGGTATTTCAATAGAAGGTAGCTATGAAACAGCACTAGAATTTCTAAATTGGGCTAAGGAAAATTTAAATAGAATAGCAGTACGTTTTTGTCCAGCTATATATAAGGATAAATTTCAACTTAGAAATAGGTTATTACGAAAAGCCTCAATTATAGGTAAACCATATGAAGAATTAACTCCTAGTGGAACATTACGTGTAGCAGTTATAGAGAAAATAAAGGAGTCCTTACCAGCTGAGGCCAAGAACTATGTAGTTGAATTAGGTAGTGGATTAACGGTAGCTCATCCTAAGATAGCTAATTATGTAGCATCTAAGTATCAAATAATAGAATATTACCCGAGAACTAAGGGTAAATTTATAGTTAATAGAGTGGAGTACACTACTTAATTCTGAAACGCAATATAGCTATAATACCTCCAAGTGCTCTAAGTCTCTCCCCTGCAGGGCTTTCACTACTTACTATTCTTACTTCACCTCTATATTTATCAACTATTGTTAATAGTTCTTCAACTCGCCGTCTTTCGTCTACATTGTAGCTTCTAACAAGCTCGTCAAGAATAAGTAATTTCTCAATAGCGCCCATGTTAGCTGCTTCGATAACCCCTTCTAGACCATAAGCCACCCTTTCACTATCCTTTATAAGCAGCTTCATGAACTCTTCTAGTACCTTCTCTGCCTCAATACTTGATACATCTCTTAATACTTCCCTAACAATATCTCTTCTTAAAACTTCTAGTATACCGCTGCGTCCGCCAATGCTAATACTGTCTACGTATATATGCAGTTTTTCGTCCTTGGATTTAATGAGTTCAGCTACTCTTCTCTTCAAATCCCCTGGGCTTGCCACTATAATTGCATCTACTTGATTCCTCTTTGCAGTATCTACTATTTTATCGGCTATTTCATTCAATTTTGCCTCTAGTATTTTGTCACGTTGAGGATCATCCTTACCCGGTAATCCTATCTCTCCTTCATTAATGTACTTAACTCCTTGTTCTTGCACTATTGCTATAGAGTACTCATCATAATCTAAGGCTACAACAATAGCCTTCAAACCACGAGTTTCAGCGTTAAGAAGCTTATCGAATAACGGCTTACTCCATTGTTCTTTAATTATAGTTAGTTCACTCCCAAGATCTATTCTCAATGTATGATGAGAACCTTTAACGCCAAAACGCTCGGGCCCCTCAATTACAATACCGTGAATCCTAAGTCTAGTGGTAAAAGGTTCAAATTCAACGCTTTTAACACGTATAGCTAATGTCATAGGTACTCTACTACTTCTACCTTCACCAAATCTTACGTCTCTCGTAGTACGTGCTACTACTATATCGCCTGGAGAGATAACCATCTGTAGTATCCATAGGTCATCTTCGGTCTCCGGGACAACCTTAACTTCACCAGTTCTAAGATTACGGTACACTATCCTCAATACACCACCTTGCATAAACTAGTAACTAGATGTTTTAAATTATGTATACACGATATAATCTTAGAATACCTTGAAACATTAATCATGATTTACGGAATAAAGAAGCGAGGCAGCAATATTTGTCTATGGAAGTTAGATTAAGATCAGTAAACCTTAGAGATTTGGAACAAATCTATAAGATAGAGGTAGAGTCATTTAAATATCCCTATCCATTCGAATACTTGAAAGTACTATTGTTTTTAGCAGGAGAGTTTTTCATAGTGGCTGAAGAAAATAATAAAGTGATAGGTTATGCTGTAGGGGTTCTAGAGAAAAATAATGTTGGACATATAGTTTCCATAGCTGTTTCAAGGGATTACAGAGGAAGAGGTATAGGCAGAAAATTACTTGAAGAATTAGAACGCAGACTTAAGAACAAGGGTGCAAAAGACTTTAAGCTTGAAGTGAGGATTAGCAATAGGATAGCAATAAGCTTGTACACTAAATTAGGATACAAAATCAAGGAAGTCGTAAAGAACTATTATCCTGATGGCGAAGATGCTTATGTAATGGTAAAACATGACTGTTAACAGGGGAGTAATTTAACTACTCTGGATGATATAAAGTATACTAGATGAGGAGAAAGTGATTGAAGCTTAGATTCTACATATTAGATGTCACATATGAGATTGTTGGTAGAGAACCACATATAATTATATGGGGTATAGACGAAAAAGGCAGACGTATAGTCTTACGAGATAGAAGTTTTAGACCATACTTTTATGTTGTTATAGATGAGAACGCTATAGATATGGTTAAACAAAGGATATCGAGGTTATCTAAGCCGAGGAGCCCTATAATAGCTATTGAACTTGTTGAGAAGAAATATTTTGGTGAACCAGTTAAGGCATTGAAAATAGTAACGGTTATTCCTGAGACTGTAAGAGAATATCGTGAAGAAGTAAAGAAAATACCTGGTGTTAGGGAGGTACTTGAAGCTGATATACGATTTAGCATGAGATATATAATAGACAATCAGTTAACTCCATGTGGCTGGCATGAAGCTGAAGTTGAACAAATACCTATTGCGCCACAATTTAAGGATAGAGTTGAGGCTGAATATCTAATAAAATCCCCACCAAAATCTATACCAGCAATAGAGCTAAAGCCACCTAACTTAAGAATAATTGCATTTGACATAGAAGTGTATAGTAAACAAGGTAGCCCAAGACCTGATAGAGACCCTGTAATAATAATATCAGTCATGAATGATGAAGGAGAAGTGAAAATATTTCAAGCAAAAGGATATGATGATAAGGAAGTTCTAAAGAGCTTCGTTAACTACATACAAAAATATGATCCAGATATCATTGTAGGATACAATAGCAACAGATTTGATTGGCCCTATCTCATGGAACGTGCCAAGTATCTTGGAGTAAAACTAGATGTGGGTCGAAGAAAAGATAGTACGCCGACAACAAGTGCATATGGGCATATATCTATTGCTGGTAGACTTAACGTAGATCTTTATGACTTTGCCGAGGAAATACATGAAATTAAGGTTAAGTCTTTGGAAAACGTAGCAGATTACCTAGGTGTTATGAAAAAGTCCGAGAGAGTACTAATAGAATGGTATCAAATACCAGAATATTGGGATAATCCGGAAAAGAGAAGTATATTGCTTAAGTATGCTGAGCATGATGTTAGGTCTACATATGGTTTATCAGAGAAATTCCTTCCATTTGCAATGCAGCTCTCCATGCTAACGGGGTTGCCATTAGATCAAGTTGGTGCAGCTAGCGTTGGATTCAGACTCGAGTGGTATCTAATGAGATCGGCATATCTATATGATGAGTTAATACCTAATAGAGTAGAGAGACCCTACGAACCGTATACGGGTGCAATAGTATTAGAACCAAAGAGAGGTATCCATGAAAATATAGCTGTGCTGGACTTTAGCTCCATGTATCCTAACATAATGATAAAATACAATGTAGGCCCCGACACACTTGCCAGAGACCCAAGTATATGCGAGAAAAATGGATGTTGGATTGCACCAGAAGTAGGTCATAGGTTTAGAAAAGAACCACCAGGGTTCTTTAAGAAGGTCCTTGAAACTCTTCTAAAACTTAGAAAGGAAGTTAGGGCTAAAATGAAAGAGTATACTATTGATAGTATAGAGTATCGTATCCTCGATGAAAGACAACGTGCATTAAAGGTATTAGCTAATGCAGCTTATGGTTATATGGGATGGATTGGCGCAAGATGGTATTGCAGGGAAGGTGCAGAGGCAGTTACGGCATGGGGAAGACAAGCAATCAGAAAAGCAATAGAGATAGCACGTAATCTCGGCCTAAAGGTTATTTATGGTGATACTGATTCGTTATTTGTAACATAT
>CAYUVB010000020.1:18465-25248 GCA_964448055.1 uncultured Desulfurococcales archaeon
ATTCCCTTAGAGAAGCTGATTATATGGAAAACATTATCAAAGAAACCAGAAGAATATGGTATTGACGCACCACATGTAGTTGCAGCCAAAAGAATGATTGGAGCAGGCTATCAAGTATCAAAGGGTGATAAGATAGGTTATGTCATAGTTAAGGGTTCAGGTAAATTATCTGGTAGGGCATATCCATACTTCATGGTAAAACCCGATAGAATAGATGTTGATTACTATATAGATCATCAAATAATTCCAGCAGCGCTTAGAATACTTGGCTACTTCGGTATAACGGATAAACAACTAAAAGCTGGTGCAACGGGCCAGAAATCATTATTTGACTTCTTTGCTAAGAAATAAAATTGTTCACAATAAGTCGTTAAATGTTAGCATTTCAACACCATGAGGTCTCTTTGATATACCTCCTATTCTGGCACCAACCAGTACCCTCACTTTTCTATCGGATGCTATATCTACTAATCTCTGAGTTATTATACCGTCAAATACTACAGCAAACACCTTTCCGGTCTCAACTTTAGTCAATTCATCGTAGAGATCTCTTACCGGTACTCTCTTTATAGGGTTCCAGGATTCATCATATAATATTGCTTCAAGAGTTCCTTGAAGTTTTCTCATGGTATCTAATACCGTATCCGGGAAGCTTATAACATATTCCTCTAGTCCTTTAGCTTCCTCTACTTTCGCTTTCTCTTCTTCATATACCTTAGGTTGAGCTACTGGTACTTCTAGCTGTGGGGGTTGTTGAGGTACTTTAGGCTTCTCTATTTTCTCCTCTACCTTCTTAGGTGGTTTTTCTTTACGTTCTTTTTCTACTAGTGACTTATACTGTGATGCGGGTATAGTATTCTTTAAAGCTCTTGAGATCTCCTTACTCGTTAATTCTTCTACTTCCTTACCTGGTGGAGCTCTAGCTACTTCATCTATGTCCACGCTTCTAAGTAGCTCCTTTAATATTAGTTCTCCTCCATGATCACCATCAACAAATGCTATGCATTTCTTCTTTTTACATAGCTCTACTATGGTATCAGGTATTTTGCTTCTTGCACCTTCAATCGCTATTACGTTCCCGTAGCCGTATCTTAGTAAGTTTATCACGTCAGCTCTTCCTTCAACAATTATTATAGTATTAGCCTTGTCTACATCAGGTCCTGCAGGTAACCCTTCTGGACCATACTTTGTTATCTCCATAGTTCTAAGTGATTCTGCTATTTCAGCAAGTATTTCCTTGATATCAGGCGATTTCTCAAGACTCCATTTCTTGAGTATTTCTTTTGCACGCTCAACTATTCGTTTTATTTTCTCAAGTCTGAGGTCTACTATATCAGAGATTCTTATTTTAGCTGGATAGGGTCCTACTCTGTCAACAGTCTCTATCATTGCGGCTATTAGGGCTGTCTCTATCCTATCGAGGTTTGATGGTATAGTTATTTCTCCTACGGTTTTACTGCCTTGAACCTTTAGGTCTACTTGTATTCTACCAATCCTACCCTTATCCTGTAGCTCACGAAGATCAAGTTGAGGGCCAAACAAGCCTTCTGTTTGACCGAATATAGCACCTATTACATCGGGTTTTTCAACTATCCCGTCTACTTCTATTTTAGCTTTTACTAAGTATTTTGGCATTATTTATCACCTTTTGTTATGTTTTTAATCATCTTGGTATGGTCATTCATATTTTTACTACTCTTATCGTTTTACTTGTTTTGTTATGCCTCCCCTTAAATAGAGGAGGCTACGTTTATTTTCTTTGCGTAGCCGACTTTAAGGTTTCAAGTAGCTCTCTTGCTTTTTTGTTTTCTTTAAAGTATCTTCTCACAGGTTCCAGTAGCTTTATGAGTGCTTCTGCGGTGGCATTTTTGAGATCTAATGGATGTATTTTTCCTTCTACATACATTTCCTCTAGTTCATTGTAGCTGTATACATCTATTGGTCCTCCATATTTTTCAGGTCTATCAATATGTAATACGAAGCCCTCTTGAGCGAATAATATGTATTTATTTATCTCAATTATGGGGTTGAAT
The DNA here is from genome assembly GCA_964448055.1 of uncultured Desulfurococcales archaeon. Taxonomy (GTDB): domain Archaea; phylum Thermoproteota; class Thermoprotei_A; order Sulfolobales; family WANQ01; genus WANQ01. The sequence continues at coordinate 20,499 of CAYUVB010000020.1, forward strand.
CTTATTTCACGTGGTGGACAGTAAGCTTTTCTTATCTTCCTCCTTATCTCTTCTGGTTCGTCATGTATTAGTATTGTTGATTCCGGTCTTGACTTGCTCATTTTCAATTCCACAGCGGCTATGTCTTCGTCTATTTTTGATACATCCATTCTTCCTGCTCCTTGTAATCCTGTTAGAAGAGGAGTATGTATTGCTATAGGTTTTTTGAACCCTAGCTTCTCTGCTACGTCCCTTGCAAGCATGTGTGCCTTTCTTTGATCTGTCCCACCTAATGCAACGTCTACTCCTAAGTAAAATATATCCGCTACCTGCATTGCAGGATAAATTAACTTGGAGAAATCCATCTCTGCTTCTTCAGCTCTTCTACCCATAATCGTTAATGCACGTTTGATTCTAGCTAGGGTAGTGTTTTTCGCTATTCTTAGTACAAGCGCCCAGTATTCTTTATCGCTTACTAGTTCCTCGGCATCTACTGTTTTCACTTTGGCCGTACTGATACCTAATGCTTCAAGGACCATGCGTATGTATTTTGCGTCTTTTTTGATAAGCTCTAAGTTACCACTTAGCTTATCGTTTATCCATGCATGCCAGGTTGCTTCAAGTAATATCATTTCAAAACCTGCTTCAACTAGATCCTTTACTTTCATAGCCCATATAAGCCATCCTATGTGGAACAACCCGCTTGGCTCATAACCTATGTATGCTCGTGGCTTTTCCTTCTCTTCTAGTAGTCTTCTAAGTTCATCCTCTGTTACTACCTCTGCTAGATTACGTGTTACGAGTTTGAATCTATCACTCATGTATTTTTCCCTTAACCTTCATGCACTTATAGCTATATCTAAACATACGTTAATTAGAGAGCAAAATAAGTATCGTTCAATCAGTGAAGACCTAACGAGTTGTATAGGGGTACCAGGAGCCCTGTCTCCTACCGCTAACACCCGTCCTCACAGCACCCTTAGGGATACTAGGGTATGCTTGGACGGGCTCTCTCCGGTAGGAGCGGGGTTGTCGGGCCCCTGGTACCCCCTTGATAGGTTTTATTAGGGGTAGTGTGTTTATTTATGTTTGCTCCATAAACCTGTTATATCCACTTCTCCTAATACGACTGGAAGTTTTATACCCATTTTTTCTAGTATTTCAGGCTTAACTTCGCCTATGAATCCTCTTTCTTCTCCTTCTATAATTACTTTTGCTGTCCTACCATCTATTGTTAATTTATGTTCTCCTCTAACTGTTTTAATATCTAGATCCAGGTATCGGAAGGCAGCATATAGTGGTGCTTGAAGGTCCTCAAAGCTTGCTTTTCCAGCCATATATGCTAACGCTAATTTTGTTCTTTCATCCGTCATTGTTTCCTTATTTTCATCTATTACTACTGTATCTCCTATTGAGTAAATCTTAACAGGCATATCTACATGCTGGTTTACTTTAAGTGCACGTAAAATTTGATTTATCATAGTAGGCCTTACTATGTCTAATTCTTCTGTTACAGGGTTAGCTATCACAACATATTTTTCTTGTAATCCTAACTCTTCGATATCTTTTGACGATGTAAGCATGTATAAATGTAATTCTTGGAATCCTAGACCTACTAGGAGTTCCCTCAACGCGTTTATAAAGCGGTATTTAGAACTAATAGGTTTTGGTGTCATAGGTTTTACTGGTTCTGGTTCTATATTTTCATATCCTATGCTCATAGCAATATCTTCTATGAGATCTACTGGATGTAGAATATCAACCCTAAATGGTGGTATAGTAACTATAACTCTTTCTTCATCTGCTACTTCTGCATTAAATCTCATTCTCTCTAAATAGTATTTTATATCATTTGTACTTAGTTTTAATCCCAATACCTTATACACATAGTTTATGTCTAATGGTATTTTTTCTGTCCGAAGCTTGGGATAAGTAAGTATCTTATCCGGGTAATGTACTTCTACCCTACCTATTTTACCTCCGGACTCAGCTAATGTGGTTGTAAGTATGTCTATAGCTTCTTCTACTGCTTTAAGGTCTGTACCTGTAACGTCTATTAATAGGCTACGTGTTCCAGGCTCTATTCTTGTTATATCAGCATTAATTACAGGAGGCATAGCTATTACTTTATCTCCAGCAAATAGCATTGGATGATATTTTCCATCTCTTAATGATATATCACCATACTCTATTCCTTGTTTAATATTCTTCAATATTTCTCTTGCAGTGTATTCCCTACTTTCATTTAATGGCATGAACTTGGTACTATCTATGTCCACTTCTTTGTAATACATTGATTTGGATGGGAGCTTATCAAGGTCATGTAATCCTATTGCTATTCTCCTTCTTTTTCTACCATAAGTCATGTGTAGTTTTTCCTGGAATTGTATAAGTTCTTCAAATAACTCATAATCTATGTTCACATTGTAAACCACTGCTACGGCTATGTACGGTCTTGTAGATGGTGGCTCAACTATGACCTTTATTCCAGTATCAATGGCTTCATACTTAGGTATTCCAACTTCTATTTCAAGTATGCCTTTCAATACTCTAGCGATTCCTTCAGTTATAAGCATATCAGGTCGATCACTGTTCAATTCTATTTCTAATATTCCTTCTTCAGCTATACTTACCTCACACTTTAGATTAAATAGTAAGTCTTCAAGTTCATCTATGGAGAATTGTTTTCCTACTAATTTCTCTAATCGATGTTTGTAAACCCTTATTACTGGCATGGGTATCACCATTTAACTTTCATTTGTCTTAGAATGGACAAGTCTGAAGTGTATAGTAATCTTATATCATTTATACCATAGAATGCCATAGCTATCCTTTCAAGACCCATACCCCATGCAGCTACTGGGTTTTTTACTCCTAGTATGGCTAGTACCTCAGGTCGGAACATTCCTGCACCAAATACTTCGATCCAACCTAATCCTTCTATGTATACATATCCCTCTGCGCTGGGTTCTGTGAAGGGGAAGTAGGCTGGCTTGAATTTTAGCTTCTTTATACCTAGATGTGCAAAGAATTGCTTAATAATTCCCAAAAGATTACGGAATGTTAAGTCTTTCTCCATAACTATGCCATCGAACTGATAGAATTCTGGTAACCTTCGGGCGCTTACTTCATCGGGTCTAAATACCTTGCCTATAATATACGCCCTTACAGGTGGTTCACGATGCTCATATAGGTATCTTGCTGAAGCACTTGTAGTTTGACTCCTCAATACTAACCGGCGAGCTATCTCCGGGCTCCATTTGTAGCCCCATCCCTTACTACCTGTATCCCCACCTGTTTCATGTATTATTTTTACTCTTTCGACTATATCCTTATAACGATCTATTCTACCCATAGAGGGATATTTTAGGTGAAATGTATCATGGACTTCGCGTGCAGGATGATCTTGTGCCTGGAAGAGTACATCGAAGTTCCAGAACTCTGTTTCAACATAATAGCTTCTCATTTCCTCAAATCCCATTTCGTGAAGTATTCTTCTTACTTCTTCGAGGAATTCGATGAAGAAGTGTTTACGTCCAGGGTATATCCTTGGCGGCTCAGCCTCAACATTATATGGTTTTAGTTTAATAGCTCTCCATCTACCACTAGCTATAATATCTGATGTCAATACACCTACTTCAACAACCGCCTCCTTTATTGCATTGATACCTCTATTGGTCACTTCTATTATTTTCCTTGTTAGCTCCTCCATTTCTATCATTTTTCTTCTTTTCAATTCCTCTATAGTGGTACTGGGTTCTTCTCCCTTCTTGAAAACTACACCTCTTAACGCTTGTAGTAACAATTGTCTTTGTGTCTCTACTTTGCCTTTAGATTTAAGATATACGTTTCCGTGGACTATCTCTATCCATCCACGCTTCTTAGCCCATGAAAGGGCTATTGTAGCATTCTCTTTACCTAATAGGCTTATTAAGTCTTTAATATTGGCTTTTCCTCCAAGTTCTTCTAGTTTCTCAATTAGTAGTTCTTCTGGAAATTTATTAATCCATTTGCGTCCTTCATTTGTTATCTTTATGGTAATGTATTTCTCTTCAATTACTTTAACAAGGTTTTTTGAAGCCAGTAATTCAACATATGCAGCTACACTAGATTTAGGTAACCCTAATTTGGTTGCCAATCTATCAATATCTATTCGTTTTTGTTTTACTATCTCCTTAAGAACGCGGTACTCTCCTTCACTAAGTGTTATAGCCAAATTCATGTGCACCCATTGTTTTTCGTAAGCTAGTATGATTAAACATTAAGCTAGACTAAAAAATATGATTATGTCTAATACTATATTTGTCACTCTATTATTTTATTTAGAATTCGTATTTCTCTCCGGGCTTTAGTACTATTATTTCTACTTTCAGTCCTCTCTTTTCTACTTCTTTTCTAAAGGTTTCTGGATCGCCTTTTATTACAGGAAATGTCTTGTAATGCATTGGTATGACTACTTTAGGTTTTAATAATTCAACAGCTTTAGCTGCTTCATAAGGCCCCATAGTAAAGTGCCCGCCTATTGGTAGTAGTGCTATATCAGGCTTATACAGTTCGCCTATGAGCGCCATGTCATAGAATAACCCTGTATCTCCTGCATGATATATTGTTGCTTCTTTTCCTTTAATGACTACGCCCGTAGGACTGCCACGGTCACAACTATGTGTTGCATGTGTTAATATGAATGTTAATCCATTTACCTCTATAGGTCCTCCAATGTTTCCTCCTATAACTCTGTCTTGTGGTACACCATTCTCGATTATGTATGATG
>CAYUVB010000020.1:25348-30331 GCA_964448055.1 uncultured Desulfurococcales archaeon
CTTAAATAATCTTAAACGTTACTCCATTAATGTATGTATTTAGTCCTATACCTATTGAATTTGGAGGTTAAAAGTAGTGGATGAGGAAGAACTTAGGTATTATGTTAAGGCTGGTGAAATAGCAGCCCGTGTACGTGAATATGCAGCACGTATAGTTAGGCCTGGTATGAAGATCATCGAGTTAGTGGAGAATGTTGAGAATAAAATACGTGAACTTGGAGGTCAACCAGCTTTTCCATGTAATGTATCAATTAATTATGAAGCAGCTCATAGAACTGCGTTAATAAATGATGAATTAAGTATACCGGATGATTCTGTAGTAAAAATCGACGTAGGAGTACACATCAATGGATACATTGCCGATACAGCTGTAACCGTTAGCTTTAATCCAAAATACGAAGACTTACTTAATGCTGTAGAATTAGCACTTAGTAAAGCATTAAATGTTGTAGGTAATGGTGTTAGATTTATTGAAATCGGTAAAATAGTTGAGGAAACACTTAAATCACATGGTTTTAAGCCTATCAAGAACTTAAGTGGTCACAGCCTCGATAGGTTCATAATTCATGCTGGAGAATCTATTCCTAATCATAAAGACATATTATCTATGAGGAAGTTTAAAGCTGGCAAAGCCTACGCTATAGAACCCTTTGGTACTGATGGTAAGGGTTACGTAGAGGAGCATAACTTAATAACGATATATGCATTGTGGAAGACAGGTAAGATAAAAGGTCTCTCAGCTAATGAGAAGAAGTTGTTGGATGCCATACGTAGTCGTTTCAAAACACTACCGTTCTCTGAAAGATGGCTAGTGGACGTCTTTAACAATGATATAGCTTTGCTCAGGAATACCCTAGAACGTTTGTGGAAGAGGAGAATAATATGGGGTTATCCTATTTTAGTAGAAGCCGGTAGAGGCATGGTAGCGCAATTCGAACATACAGTAGTTGTTTTGGAAAAAGAAGTTATTGTTACAACTAAGCTTAAATGACCCTATAGCGTCTCTGCCTAGAATAGTGGTAAGATCTCGAGGTGTAGAACTCTATTGGATGGTGATATCCAAGGAATAATATCTATGCTCTTATTCTTAACATTATTCCTAATGATGTTCACGAATATTGGTCAGAAACTTCAGTTAATGTTCATGACAGCTAACTTGAGGTCAAAGCTTATAATACTTGAGAGAATGCGTAATGATTCATTAGCTCGTTCAGAAAAAGTGTTATCCATCGCAGGATCAAAGAATCCTAAGAGAACTGTTAGAAGGTTAACAGAATTCTTCGTTATAGAACCAGTAAACATAGAGCCAACAGACATCATAAGAAGGCTATCACATATACTTGAAACACGTAGACATAACATTAGGAGAATACTGTTAGAGGACTTAGGAGAGAAAAGCAAACACGAACTTAACAACATAGAGGTCATATTAGAGGTATCGGCTGCTCTCAACTATTTATACAAATTAGTACGTCATTACTTACTTCTTGGCGAGAAGACAAGTAACCTAGTACTAATAATGCAGCTCTCATATTTAATGCCGCACATATTGAGGATAGCTGAAGCATACCACAAATCTCTAGATGCTTTTGAGAAAGGGATACCTATAGGTGACAGCTTAGGCCCATTAGTAGCATTCAAATTAGCACCTACGGCACCAAGACATGAAGTAGTTGAGGAAACAGTATACTCCATAATTGAAGTTGATGGAAGACTTGTATACGTAGTTAAAGCTGAGGGACCTGGTGCAACCGTAGGTAAGCCAGGCGAAGCCATAGAGAAACTCATAGAGAAAGAAAAAGGTAATATATCAAGGATAATAACAGTTGATGCAGCATTGAAGATGGAAGGTGAAGAAACAGGTAGTATTGCCGAAGGTGTTGGTGCAGCTATAGGAGATCCTGGGCCTGAAAAGATTAGAATAGAAAGAATAGCGACGAAATACAATATACCAGTCGATGCAATAGTAGTTAAAATGGGTGCGGAGGAAGCAATCCAAGCAATGAACAAAAAGATAGCAGAGGCTGCAGATAAAGCTGCAGAATACGTAAAGGAGATAATAAAAACCAGGGTGCCGAAAGGAGGTAAAGTTATTGTAGCGGGTATAGGCAATACTGTAGGAATAATATAAGTTAAGGTGAAGCGGATTTATGACACCATTACAAATAATACAAATAGCTGTAATAGTAGTAATCATATTATTATTAGCATTATCCATAATGTTAGCTGAAAAGAAATCATCGAAAAAGAAAGAAAAGAAGACAATAACCTTTGTAAGATGCGATAAGGGGGATTATGAATCAAAGAGGGATTTCAAACCCGGAGATTTTGTAGGTAAGGTTGAAGGCAAGTGTCCTAGGTGTGGTGATATACTTAGAGTATACTCAATATATGTAGAAGAAGTCGAAATATAACTTATTCAACGATATAATTGCAGGTAATACTTTCGCTAAACACTCTCCCCGTACAAAATATAGCTAAATATTAATAAAACCTCGAAGACGCCACCAGCATCATGGTGTAATGATGTTAAGAATAGTTACATTTAAACTTGAAGAAGAACTCTTGGAGCAAGTAGATAGATATGCACAGGAGAAAAGATTAACAAGAAGTGATGTTATAAGACTTGCACTCTTAAACCTGCTAAACCAGGTAGATAAAACAAAACAGTAGAGAACAAAAGGTAAACAAGGTTTTTAAAACACCCTCCACGTAACAACAATTACTGGTGGTAAGCCGCCGTAGCTCAGCTGGTTAGAGCGCCGGACTCATACGGCAACACCGCATCGACCGAGGTTGCCTGAGAAATCCGGAGGTCCCGGGTTCAAATCCCGGCGGCGGCACCATACACCTTTCTTAATTAGTTGATGGACCCCAAACTAAAATACCCCCATCAACAAACAACATGAAATCTGGGGAGCGCCGCCGTAGCTCAGCCGGTAGAGCGCCGGCCTCGTAAGCGTTGCTGACCGGGAAAGCCGGTGGTCGCGGGTTCGAATCCCGCCGGCGGCTCCAAATAATATTCCTTTATCTACTTTACAATTGATAATAAATAAAAATACCAACTAGTGGGTAAATAACATCATTTTATTTTTGTTTTAAAGCTATTTTCTATTATTATTTCTCCATTCCCGATTACGTATCTTGGTGATTTGTGGTAAAGTAGTAGTTCTCTTAGTATTTGATAATTGTGTATTAGTAAGTCGGCTCTGCATCCCTTTGTTATTTCTTTGCAGTAATCTCTTATCCCCTAGCTCTTGCCGCTCTCCACGTTATCATGTCATACAGTATCTTCATTTTACCTGGTGTTATTCACCACATTATGTGTGAAGCTAGGAATGCTACTTCTAACATAATTATTTCTATGGATAGTAAGCGTCAACTATATTGTCTTGGTCCAATGCTACATTAACATTTTCCTCTAGTAATAGGTTTAGTCGTGCATAGAGAGGTCCCGTATGTGGGTCAACTACTACACCAATTTCAGCCTCCCTAGAACTCTGGCTAGTTTTCGAGTATATAGGTTTCAGGATAAAGTGTCATAGCTCTAGCATGATGTGCAGTTACCCTTCCAATTCCAGCCGTATCGAGGTTTTTGTCTTTGCCAACTTCTCTGTTGTACGTAGCGTAGGGTCACCAGCATCATCTACAAGCATTGATATATCTTTATTGTATTGTTTGGCTATTTCGAAAGTAGTTTCAATACGTTTTCATTCGTCTTCACTGTTATCTTCGATCCAGGGTATACCTCCAATAACATCAGCTCCAAGCTTCATGGCCTTGTGTAATAGTTCTTCTGTATCAGTTTCATATATGATATCATCTTTGGGAAATACTACTACTTGGAGTACCATGTACTCCGCTCTTAGTAATGCTTTTACACCTTCAAGTCTAGTCTTACTATCTACATCAGCAAATCGGCGCATACAGAGTGCACCGCCTCCTCCAGTGTATGACGGACATTGATGATAATACATCTTCCATCATACTTTTCCTTAACCTTACTAGCCAGTTCAATAGCACGAATAGAAGAGCCAATTCTTCTCCTGATAATACCGTAGAACATCGCCACCAATTATCTTAGAGGTATAGACTTTACATGAGTGTAGGTGCAAGTTAACAAATACCAGGGTAACAAGATTTCCATTGGCATTTATTTCGCGCCCTCCTTTTCTGGAATATTTTCTGATATATACTTTACTATTCCATCAGTTATTGCTACATCAAAAACACCTTCTTAATTATTAGAGCAGAGAGATTCAATTCTATAATTGAATAACCTTTAGATTCCAACTCCTTGACAAGATAAACTACATCATCTGAATTCTCCTCAATGCAGTTGCAAATAACTTTAGTATTAGTTGGTTGACCTGGCTTTGTCTATAACTTTAGCAAGTATATCCTCTCAATCGCTTAGCCAATATCTAATACCATAAGCATTCACAAAAACATAGGGAGCTTTTAACTATAAAGGATGGAGGATGAGCGCTCTCGGATTTTAAGGCGATAGAACCTATAGTAACTCCTCTTATACTATACTCTATAGCCTTCAATAACAAGGTATCATTAATATCATCTCCTGAAATAATGACAGAGTTCTTTAACTTAACCTCGCCTAAAGTAACAGATGAATCTACACTCATAAACAATCCCTTAGGATACTTCTAAAGATACCATCATATAAGGACATTTATGCAATCAACGAATATTAACAACTTCTAATGGAATGCTGGCTTCTTATATGAAGAGCTTGAGACAATGATTCCATTAACAGAATCATGCTATCCCTAGTACTAGTACTCGTAATACTATACATGGTAGTCAGAGTAATGAAGAAAATATATAGATATAAGAATAAATCTCTTTTCATAACTTCTCAATAATTATTCGGGAAGAAGTATGGCTATTAAGATCCTAGCAGTAATGCTATTGGTAGTTATTGTATTCGGCTCTGTTGTTAGCGTAGGTCTTAATACGATAGAT
>CAYUVB010000021.1:0-14562 GCA_964448055.1 uncultured Desulfurococcales archaeon
CCCTATCATCCGGCGTTACACGAGCCAGAATATTTTGAACTCTATGTTGAAGGTGAACGTGTAGTAGATGTTAGATATAATGGATTCCATGTTCATCGTGGTATAGAGAAACTTGGTGAATCAAGATTTACGTATCAACAAGTACCATTCCTAGCTGAACGCATATGTGGTATCTGTGGATTCGTACACTCTGTATGTTATACCCAAGCAGTAGAGAATGCTGCTAAAATAGAGGTACCGGAGAGAGCAGAATTTATACGCTCAATAATACTTGAAGTTGAAAGACTTCATAGCCACTTGTTATGGGTTGGTGTTGCATGCCACTTACTAGGATATGATGCAGGATTCATGCATGCTTGGAGAATACGTGAGAAAACTATGGTTTTAGCAGAACTGTTAACTGGTAGTCGTAAAACTTATGGTATAAACCTCATAGGTGGTGTTAGAAAGGATATAAACCGTGATAAGATCGATACCGTGCTAAAAACCATTAAATGGGTTGAGGACGAGTTCCGTAAACTAGTAGAGGTTATAACAAGTGTACCTCAAGTAGTTAAACGTGCAAGTGGTACAGGAATACTACCTAAACACGAAGCACGTAGATATAGTGTTGTAGGACCAGTTGCAAGAGCTTCTGGGTTAAACCGTGATGTCAGAAAAGACTATCCATATGCTGCTTACAAGCATGTATCATTCAAAGTACCAGTTTACACTGAAGGAGACAACCTTGCTAGACTACTAGTTAGAGTAGACGAGATATTCGAAAGCATTAACATAATAAGACAATTACTAGACCAACTACCAAGCGGGCCCATAATGGCAGAGGACATAGAGATTCCCAAAGGAAAAATAGGTGTATCCAGTGTTGAAGCACCACGTGGTGAAGACATACACCTCGTTATAACTGGTAAAGGTAGACCTTATCGCTGGAGAGTACGTGCACCAACATATCAGAACATACCCGCATTGAAAGTAATGTTAAAAGACGCCCCACTAGCTGACGCCCCATTAACGATAGCTAGTATTGATCCATGTTTCTCGTGTACTGATCGTGTAATTGTAGTGGATGTTTCAACACGTAAACGTAAGATTATTTCTCTACGTAAACTCGTGAAACTAGAAGGTAATGGGTGTATGATATGAGCTTACTTAAACCATTAAAACTCATAAGAATTGCACGTAGGGCAGGAGTAGTAACAGTACGTTATCCATATCAGCCACCATTAATTACCGATGAGTTTCGTGGAAGAATAGTAATTGATGCGAAGAAGTGTATTGGCTGCGGTGCATGTGTTAATGTGTGTCCTAGTAACGCGTTGACATTAATAGATGATGGAGATAAGAGAATACTCAACTATTTTATTGGTAGATGTATCTATTGTGGTAGATGTGCTGACGTTTGTCCCGTCGATGCTATTACCATTAGCAAGGAGTTCGAATTAGCAACAGATAAAATAGAGGATCTAAATAGTCGCGTAGTACACCAGAAGAGTACTTGTTGTAGTTGTGGCGAGGAGAGAGTTGCTACAGAGAAGATGATAAGCTATGTTGTATCTAGGGTACCAGTTTCAGAAGCATATGCCCATATGTGTTCTAATTGCCGTAAGCGTAGATTTGTTGAAGGATTAATGTTTGGTAGAGGGATGCTTCATGTCGAAACAGAGAAATGAGTTACTAGAGGCGCTTAAAGCACTTAAGAAGAGCGTATGGGTATTTCATCTTAATACAGGTAGTTGTAACGCGTGTGATATAGAGATTCTAGACGTGCTTACACCGTATTTTGATGTAGAGAGGTTTGGTATAAAACTAGTTGCATCTCCTCGTCATGCTGATCTAGTATTGCTTACAGGACCTATTACACGTAAGACATTACCCAAGGTAATTAATACGTTAAGAGCTATTCCTAGACCTAGGCTAATACTGGCTATTGGTGCATGCGCTGTCGGTGGAGGTATATGGTATGACTCATATGGTGTAATAGGTGGAGTAGAAGCACTTAAGGAGGTTTTGGAGGAAAATGGCGTAGAAGTAGATAAACTTGTGTACGTCCCAGGGTGCCCAGCTAGACCTGAAGCAATAATCTACGGTGTAGCTGTCCTTTTAGGACTAGTTAAACCCAAAGTTAAAGCAGAGGTGGTTGAAGCAAAATGACTAATAAAGTTAAGATATTCATATGCAGATATCATGAGATATTGAACCCTATATCAAGACATATAGTTTCATCTTATAGTACATGTAGATATTTGAAGGAAGTATCGCTGGAAAAACTGGAATTTCTTGGTGAAAATCTATTAAATACTCTTCAGAGAAATCTCGAATTAGACATTACTGAGCCAGAACTAGTTCTAAAGATTGTTGGCTCGGAGATTGGTGGAGACGAATACGTTAAACTCTCATTGAAGGGTTGAGCGAGTTTGCTAATATTTTTCACAGTATTATACTATTATATCAAAAGTTGCATAAGTTTTTATCTGGTTAGCAATACAAATTTTGGAGGGGCAAAAGAATTTGAGCCTTGAACAGCAAGTAACCTTGTTTATACTTGCTGTATTCCCTATTTATCTTGCTGCTTTCACATTATATATTATTCGTGCTATCCGTGGTCCAACTATTCCTGATTCAGTTCTAGCTATAGACGCGCTATCTTTTGATATTGCTGCATTCCTAGCCCTACTCTCAATCCTTTATAGGTCTCCTATCCTAATCTCATGTGCTGTTGTACTTGCTTTATGGGTTTACGCATTAGACGTCTATGTTTCAAAGTATTTTGAGGCAAAGGATATGGGTGACTAGACTTGATAAATGAGATACTCGTATACTTAGGGGAAGCGCTTGTAGCAATAGGTGTATTCTGTGACTTAGCTGCAAGTATAGGTATGATTAGATTCCCTAATTTCTACGTTAGATTACATGCTGCAACTGTTGGTACTATTGGTGGAGCATTTGTACCATTAATTGGTGTAGCCTTAATAGCATTGGGTGCTGAATGGCTTGGAACCTATAGATTCTTCCTTGCTGGAGCATCAGTTGTCACAGCCGTATTAATTATCATACTAGCACCAGTAGGTTCCCATGTACTTGCACGTGCTGCTCATCGCGCAGGTGTAGTTAAGGTTGAGCCTAAGGTTGTAGATCACCTAGAGGATGATAGAAGTAAGGAGGTGAACTAGTACATGCTAGAAATATTCACATTGTCACTCCTTACGCTGTTTGCATTAACTAGTGTTGTTGCAGCCTATCTTGCTATTCGTGAACGTGATTTGGTTAAAGCTATAGTCTACTCAGCTATACAGAGCTCAATGTATGCTCTCATATACTATGTCCTAATGGCACCCGATATAGTATTGGTTTATATACCTGTATCTGTAGGCCTCATACCCGCTGTTCTATTATTCGTCGTAAAGAAAACTGAACGCTATGAAGGGGAGTAAGTCTTGGTTAAGAAATCCGATGTATTCGTAGCAATATCGATAGCAGTATTCGTTCTAAGCCTAGCCTACGTTACAAGTCTTGGAGGACTTGGACCTCTTCCACCAGTTGATGCACGTAAGATTGCTTATGCTTATCTTAACCTAACTTATAATCCATGGCAGCCTTTCCTTACAGCCTTTGCTCTTGAATCAGTTACAGCTATTATATGGGACTTCCGTGGACTAGACACATTGTATGAAACAGCCGTATTCTATGGTGCCATCATAGCTTCAATAGCATTATACCGTGGTGTGAAAATAAGTTTATCCAAGAAGGAATGGAGTAAGTTAGGGCTTAGCCCTATAGCGAAGACTGTTACAAGGTTATCATTTGTATTAATACCTACTGTTGCCGCATCAGTAGCATTACATGGTCACCTAACACCTGGTGGTGGATTCCAAGCTGGTAGTATAGCAACAGTTGTAATAGTATTAGCGATAATAATATTCTCAAGATACTTCCTACCAAAACACGGTGTATCTAAGAATCGTGCTCTACTATTCCGTAGCATAGGGTTAATGGGTGTAGGTCTTACTAGCATAGCAATACTCTTAGCAGCGTTAGCTCTAGGAACCAATGCCTACATATTCCAAAACCAAGCCAAGCTTAATTCACCATTAAGTTTCCCAGCAAGAGTAGATGATTATACCCTTGGTGGTAGCCTACTATTCTTCAATTTATTTGAGTTCATAGCAGTAGCTTTTGGTTTCACCATAGTCTTTCTACTACTTTCAGTAAGTGAAGAAGAGGTAAGAAAGGTGGTTACACGTGACTAACTTAGCATTACTAACAGCATATGTAATAGTAATATCGCTATACGTTAACCTTGGTATAGCATTATATGGCATATTTGCAAGGCCAAGCTTAGTTAAGAAGCTTATAGCAATAACAATTCTAAGTGATACAGCGAACGCGTTTGCCGTCCTAGTAGGCTATCGCTGGCCTCGTGAAGCATTACCTAGGCCTCCAGTTATTCCCGAGCTACCTGTTACCCGTAGTGTATTAGAAGAGTACATGCAAAGTGCCGTAGATCCTCTACCTCAAGCTCTTGTACTTACAGCTATTGTTATAGGTTTAGCCGTCACATTATTCATTGCATTCATTACAATCCAATACTATAGACTATATGGTACAGTTGATGTAAGAAAGGTGAGAAGAAAATGACCATAAGGCTTAAGCGAGCAATACCATTAATAATCCTTTCATTTACTGTGTACATAGTGTTTACTGGTTCGGTACGCCTGTATGATATAGTTACTGGGATCCTGGTAGCCATAGCTATAGGATTAATTACGGCTAACCTTGTAGTAGAGAATCCGTTGAAAGCTCTTGATCCTAGGAGACTAGGATGGCTTATAGCATATGCTTTTCGTTACTTCTTTGTAAGTGAAGTTCAAGCACATTTGGATGTTATTAAAAGAGCTCTTGACCCCCGAATGCCCATTAACCCAGGTATTGTACGTGTACCATACGGTGTTGAAAGCGAGTATGGTGAAGCATTAGTAGCATGCTCTATAACTAATACCCCTGGAACCGTTGTAGTAGATGTTAATCGTGACAAGAAGATCTTCTATGTACACTGGATAGATGTTAAAACACTTGAATCTGAGAAAGCTCGTGAAATGATTAGTCTTGTTTTCGAGAAATATGCTAAGAAAATATTCGATTAAATAGAGGTGGAGATACGTGGACGTCTATGTGAGTCTTGGTATAGCTCCACTCCTATTAACTATTGCATCATTTGCCTTACCACTCTTATCGCTAATTATAGGTGATCGTAAATGGTTTTACCATGTTTATGCTCTAGTATTTAGCCTTGTAGCATTATTTTACGCTGTCATTAACTTTTATCTGGTAAATTATGTCCATGACGGTAAGCCTCTTGTGTATCCATTTGGTGGTTGGCCGGGACCGATAGGTATAGTCTATGAAATTGATGGCTTAGGTAGTGTACTTGGATTACTAGTAGCATTTGACATGTTATTGGTTGTGATATATAGTTGGTGGTATATGTGGAAAGAAGAGGGTGTTGAATGGTATTACACTCTACTTCTACTGCTTGAAACAGGTATGCTTGGTATAGTATATACTGGCGATATATTCAACTTATTCGTTATGATAGAGCTATTAGCTATTGCCGCATATGGACTAGTAGCATTCTATAGGTCTAAGAGAGAGGCTGTTGAAGCTGCTGTAAAATACTCTGTTATAGGTGCTACTGCTACTACAATGTATTTCCTAGCGATAGTATTCATCTATGGAACCTATGGTACAGTGAACATGGCTGATCTAGCATTAAAGGCACGTCCATGGGTGTGTAGTACGAGTAATATTGTATGTAGCTTCCTTTCAACTGTTAGCGGTACTGGTTATGGTAACACATTTATTGCTACAGCTATCGCCATAGCATTAGCACTATGGGCTTTCACGTTTAAGGCAGCAGTATTCCCTAATCACTTCTGGCTACCGGATGCACATCCAGAAGCGCCAACACCCGTATCAGCAGCATTATCAGGTCTTGTTGTAAAAATGGGTGCTTATGCCACCATAAGGTTCATGTACACATTATTTGGTCCTGGCACAGTACTTGACCTACATGTTGGAGCTATTAGCCTACGTGACGTAATATTGTTTGTACTATTGATCCTAGGAGCAGTATCAGCTATACTTGGAGCACTCGTAATGGTTATCCAAGATGATATTAAGAGGCTACTAGCTTATTCAACAATAGCACACCTCGGAATAATATTCATGGGCATAGGTGTAGGGCTAAGAAATGTAGGTGAATCAATAGCAGCATTAGCTCTTACCGGCGTAGTACTACACATAATCAATCATTCGTTCGGTAAAACACTATTATTCATGGCATCAGGAGTCTACATACACGCAGCTAACTCTAGGAATATTACATCAATGCGAGGTCTAGGTAAACTCTTACCGCTAACAACACTAACATTAATCATAGGCCTGCTACACCTACTAGGTGTACCCCCTCTCGGAGGATTCTTCAGCAAGCTGTTAATATACAATGCATTAATGAATAGCGGGTTAGTGGTATTCGCAATAATATTGGTATTGTCTACTGCAATAAGCATCCTTGGATACATGAGACTTATCGTAAGCCTAGTAATTCCGCCAAGACCCGTAGAGCTTATGGAGAAAGCTAAAGAACATCCACTAGCAACAAGTGTTCTCCTCGTGTTAGCAGTCCTCATAGTATTAATCGGTATAACATCGCTCCTAGGAGGAATAGACTACCTTGAAGGACTAGTAGGTGATACAGTAAAAATGAAAGGCGTTATGGAGTACATATACTCAATGGTTAAGACGTCTACAACATTATTTAAAGGTTAAGTATTTTCACATATCATCTTCCATTTTTCACCAAGATTTCAAGAAAAACATTTAACAGAGGGTAAATTCAGCTCTGGCATTATCGTTTTTTATCTAGATTAATATTAGATCCTGGAGGTTGAGTGAATGACAGAGTTTATACTAGGTATTAAAGAACTCGATAAACTCTATAGCAGGGCATTTAGCCCTGGTTCTTTAATGGTTATTGCAGGTCATCCTGGTGCAGGTAAAACTACTTTTGCTATAACAGTATGTTACAATAATTCCTTAAGAGGTTATAGATGCTTATATATAACATTACAAGAGGATAAGGACAAACTATATAAAAACATGAAGAGATTAGGAATGGATCTAGAAGTAATAGAACAAAAAGGCCTATTCAATTATGTTAAACTACCTATAACTCTCTCCATAGAGGACATTGTAAGAGAAATAGGTAAACTTATTCACGAAGGAAAATACAAGGTTATTATAATAGACTCCATTAATTCCCTAATGCAAGGCATAAAGAATGATGAATTGAAAAGAGCTTGGCTCCAAAACTTTTTCTACGAATTACCTAGATTAGTGAATGGCTTACTTATACTCGTAGCTGAATTACCCTTTGGTGAGGAAAAACTAGGTCTAGGAGCAATAGAGTTTGTTGCAGATGGTATCTTCATTCTAAAGCATAAAGTAGAAAGAGGTTTACTTATGAGAACTCTTGAAATTAGAAAGTTACGTGGATCACCTATTTATGTAGCAGAAATACCATTTACAATACGAGAAGAAAAAGGATTAGAAGTATACACACCACCAATACTGGAAAAATTACCACGAGAGGGGAAAGAACTACAATTACCTTTTAAGACATTAAGGAAAGCAATAGATCACATACACAAGGGAAACATTGTATTTATTACTTATCCACCAGATGCTAAATCACGTATTCTCTCTAGTATCTTTGCTGGTATAGTCCTTGCTAATAAGCTGAAAACCCTTATAATATCCCATAGCTATAATCCTAGGCTACTTAGAGAGCTTATCAAATATTCATTAAAGGATATAGGTTTAAGCGAGACTTCAGCCGAAAGTATTGTGAATAAGTTACTTGTAGTAAGAGCTTTGAATCCCTTCTCATACAGTATTTCACAATTACTTGCAAGAGAACAACATATCATTAATAGTTATCCAGATATAGATGTAGTCGTATTCCATGGAGCTGAACTACTACCATATGTACACATGGAGTCATACTTACCCCAACTTTATAATCAATTAAATTACTTGAAGTCACGGAATGTTCTTATTACAATATTTGGCGCCTTTATAGATAATAGATGGTACAATATTAATGCTTCTCTATCAGATGTAGTGATAAGGCTTGAATCTGTTTATAGTGAGCAAGGTTTTGCTAAGAATAAGCTCATTATATGGAGGAGATGGAATTCAGCCCCCTATGTAATGCCTCAAGAGGAAATAGATGAATTGCTACAGGAGATAAAGGAGTTTGTTAAGTCTAGGATAGTGGGTGATATTTTTGGATAGAAGTGGTCTGCGAAGACTTATTAAGAACTATCTTGACGACGTTGCACCTGGACTCCATATTGTCTTAGAACTACGTTGTAAAATAATTGGAGGTAGGGATTTAGTAAGCTTACTGATAGATGATCCTGGAAAGCTATTAAAGGCTCTAAAAACTATGTATAACGATGAAAGTAGTGTAGAATTCGTAGTAAGACTAATATTAAAGCCATTAGTACAAGAGCTAGAGCTATTGGGAAAAGAGGAGCAATTAGTTAAACAGTTATTGGAGAATCCTGAGAAATTTAAGGAGGAAATAAGTAGGTTACTCGAACAGAGGAGATAAATGATCATTTACTCTTACCATGTCTCCGTACAACCAGTATTCTGGGCCACGCCAAATTTGTGGCAAGAGGAGAATCTTTAATAAAACTGATTTAACATATTAATTTTTATTAGCCTAGTACCATGAACTCTACCTCATGGCTCCTACAGGTGTATAGTGGTGGTATGTATTCCTACTACCCATCCACGATACCATTCACTAGTGTTAAGGGAGAAGATTGTACAAGGTGTACGTGAAGGAATAGTAGTTTTAGAAGGCCTTATCGCGCATGGACGTGGCGAATGTTTTGATTACATTCTTGGTGAAAAAACATGGCCACCAGCACGTGAAGCTATTAGAGCTGCTGCAGCAGCTCTATTACTTGCTAAGCACCCAGTAATTTCTGTTAACGGTAATACTGCTGTCCTTGTACCAGAGCATATAGTTGAGTTATCTAGAGTTACTGGCGCTAAGATAGAGGTTAACCTATTCTACCGTACACGTGAAAGAGAGGAAAAGATAGCAGAACTACTTAGAAAACATGGAGCTGAAGAAGTACTAGGTGTCGGCGAAGATGCTTCTGCAACAATACCTGAACTTCACAGTGAGAGAAGGAGAGTTAGTCCCCGTGGAATACTCATAGCGGATGTAGTCCTAGTACCATTAGAGGACGGTGATCGTACTGAAGCGTTGAGGAGAATAGGTAAAACAGTTATAGCAATAGACCTTAACCCATTCTCAAGAACTGCTCAGATGGCAAATATAACAATAGTAGATAATGTTGTTAGAGCTATGCCTATACTTGTCGAGGAAACAAGGAACTTGAAAAAGAAGCCTAGAGAGGAACTTAGAAACATACTAGATAATTACAATAATCGTAAAGTATTGTGCGAAATTATTAAAATATTAATGAATAGACTTAGGGAGCTGTCTGAAAAAGGAGTGTTCTTAGAATTAAAATAAAAATATTGGATAAACAAAACTTTATATAGAGAAGATGTATTATGGCCAGGATAGACCAAGAATACGTTGAAAAAATTATTAACGAGATACTAGAGGGCTTGGATGAAATCAAAAATACTATCACCCTAGGTATAGAGGACTTTATACGAAATAAAAGTAAGAGATTCTCAATGAGGTACTCAATAATACTTGTTGTTGAGGCAGCTGCTGATCTCGGTGTAGCAATACTTAGGCAATGCTTTAATGATAAAGCTGAGAGTTATAGAGAAGTATTCTTAAAGCTAGCTGAAAAAGGAGTAATAAGCTATAGTACGGCTAAGGGCATGGCTTTACTAGCTTCGCTACGTAATATGATTGTTCATAGATATTGGGGTGTTGATGATGCTAGAATATATAGGGAGGCTAAGAGCAACGGAGTAAGAACTATTGAGTTATTTATTAAGGAGGTAAGAGACTATGTCTCTAAGGATCCTTGAAGATAAGAGGAAGTTCACTTACTATAGATTAAAAGATGAGGAGAAGAACAAGATAATTAAAACGCTTTCCAATATTTTACGTAAAAGAAAAGAGATACTGTTAGCCGTGGTTTTTGGAAGTTTCGTGAGATCCGAGGTATTCCGCGATATAGATGTTGCTGTATTCACTGGATACAAGATACCATACAATGAAGTAGAAGTATACGAGGAAAACCTAGCCAAAGATATAGAATCACTTATAAATATACCTGTAGACGTAGTAGTAATAGACTATGCTCCTCCATGGTTTCGTGTTAAAGCACTTGAGGGCACGGTCTTGGTTGAAAGGGAAGTAGCTCTCGCAGCAAGACTAAAGTTTAAGTCTACTCAAGAGGTTAATGATCTATTAGCAAAGATGCAGAAAATATTTAGGTAATTAACATTAACTAATTGAATTCTCAAAAGGAATGTCATTACCTATGTATCACTTGTATTCTTGCTTACACTAATACTTTCTATAGGTACTATTATGAACCCTAACTCACGATCTCTTACTACCTTAACGTTTACGCCATATGTTTTCCTAATATTCTCTTCTACTAGTACTTCTTCGGGCTCACCTGCTGCTACAATTCTTCCTCTATGTAGTAATATAATCTTATCCGAGTATCTAGCTGCAAGTTCTAAGTCGTGTATTGCAGCAATAACTGTTTTCCTGTCTTCTTCTACTAGTTTTCGCAGTATATCCATTACTTCTATTTTATGCTTTAGATCAAGAAATGCTGTAGGTTCATCGACAAGTATTATTTCTGGTTCCTGTACAAGTACACGTGCTATGATTACTCTCTGGAGTTCACCACTACTAAGTTGATCGAGTCTACGATTAGCCAAGTGTTCAATTCCTAGTCTTCTTAGAGCGTTCTCAGCAATTCTTATATCCTCTTCACGTTCCCATAATGTCATATTACCATGGTAAGGATAACGTGCAGTTAAAACATAGTCTAGGACAGTAACTTGGAATCCATTTGAAACAATTGTACTAGCGTAAGCTATTTTCTGGGCAACTTCGCGAGGCTTAAGACTCCATAAGCTTTTACCATCGATGTATATAACACCTTTTCGCGGTTTAAGGAGTCTTGCAATAACTTTTAGTAGCGTCGTTTTACCGGCACCATTAGGTCCTATAATAGATAGGAATTCGCCTTTATCAACACTGAATTCCACATTGTTAAGTACCTTGGTAGAGTTATACCAGAACTCTATACCTACGATCCTCAGCTTCATCTACTTCACCTCTCTCATCTTCTTTGCAAGTAGGTATGCAAAGAATGGAGCACCAATAATGCTTGTTATAGCACTTACCGGTAATTCGCCGATACCTTGTGATGAAATTATTCTTATAACAATATCCGATAAAACTAGGAGACTCCCACCAATGATAGCTGCTAGAGGTATAACGACACGATTATCACCACCTACCATCATACGTGCTAGATGAGGTACAACTAATCCTACAAAGCCTATTATCCCAGCAATAGCAACTGTAGCACCTGTTAGGAGACTAGCTATAAGTGATGAAAGTCTACGTATAAGTCTAGGGTTGTAACCTAACTGTCCAGCATATTCATCGCCATAGAGTAGAGTATTAAGTGGCTTAGCTATAAGCATTGATACTATGAACCCTAAAACAAACGTGGCCATCAAGGGAGCTATGTCTAGTTTAAGGCTAGTAGAAAAAGTACCCATAAGAAGCACTATGAAGGGCATATTAAGTTTCGATTGAACAAGAAACGCTAACACATGAGATAAACCCGAGAATACGGAGGATACCGCTATACCAGCAAGTATTAATGTAAGAGGACTACCACCAGCAATCTCGCTTAGCGTTAACGTTAATGTAAAACCTATTAATGCTCCAATAAACGCTATAGCCACCATACTATATCTTGAAACAAGTAGGAAGGGTGCTACAAGAGCTGCTACAGATACAAATGTTAAAGCAGTAGATGATAAGCCTAGGAGAAAGGGTTCTGCTAATGGGTTACGGGTAATGGACTGGACTAGTACACCTGCAATACCAAGGCAAGCACCGCTAAGAACAGCTACAATACTCCGGGTAAACCTTAGCTCAAATATAACTGGATTAGATGGCTGTACAGGTAAACCTATACTCCAAGCAATAGTTTTAAGAACATCCATAATCCCATAACTCGTAGAACCAATTGAAAGTGAGATGATAATGGATATAGCCAATACTATTAGGCCTATCACAAGAGATAGGAAAAACCTCCTAAGCTTAAACTCGTGAAGTACGCTAGGCTTCAACATCAACACCAACAGCTTCATTAACCATATGTAATGTACGTATTTCAGCCATACTCTTCTGTGAACCTAGTTTGACAACATCTTCTCTAGAAGCTTCGCCGAAGATATCAGGATGTAATACCTTAGCCATTAATAGTATGGCATCACCAACTCTAGGTCCCGGCCTAGTTAATAAGTCATCTGCTTCACCAGTAAACACGTAGACATTACCTGTTTTGAAAGCCTTAGTCTTATTTAGAGGAGTAGACGCTATCTCGGCTAATACTTTCTTAGGATCTAAGCCCATAACAGTCACTATTATAACATCAGGATCGGCCATCAGTATATCCTCGTAGCTTAATCGAACCCATCCGTTATACTTGCTTGCAACATTTATACCACCAGCGCTGGTTATAACATAGTCCAAGAATGTACCGCTACCAGTAGTCCATAAACCCCATGATGGTGGACCTAGCAATACTAGAACCTTAACCGAGGTAGCATTAGCTTTCATGAGCCTTGATTTAACATAGTCTATCTTTTCTTCAATACTCTTTATCAACTCGTCAGCATGATCCTCAACACCAAAAATCGTTGCAATAAGCCTTATATCGCTATAAATATCATAGATGTTACGTGTAGCATCAGCTTTGAGGTAAACAACCTTCAATCCAAGTTCATTAAATTTATCTAGTAAGCGTACTTGTGGTTGTACGCCAGCATTAGCAAGCACTAAATCTGGTTTAAGCATAACTATTTTCTCTATATCGGGGTTCCAGTAACCTCCTACGGTAGTGATTTTACCTTCCTTAACTAGTTCAATAACCTCTTGTGGATAATTACTGTATTCATCTACACCTACAACGTAGTTACCTAATCCTAGAGCCCATAATATCTCTGTTATACTTGGTGCAAGACTTACGACTCTCTTTGGAGCTTCATGGAGCTCTACAGTTCTTCCTAAAGCATCAATAACTGTTACCCTGTGTGGTGTAATAGTTATTGTCTTTGTCGTAACAACCGGTATAGTGGTTGTAGTGGATGTCATAACTGTTACTTGAGAAGTTACAGTAACAACAGTGGTACTTGTTATAGTCATAGGTTTCTCTACGCTTGTAGTCAAGGTAGCATAGCTAGTAACAGTTTCCGTAATAGTAGTTGTCAACGGCTTTGATAAAGCTATATGGACATTATATCCAACCACTATGCCTATTATCAATACTATTACTATCCAGACCATAATCCTAGACTCCATATTTATCCTCTCCGACGTATCTAGAACAGCAAGAGTATATATGTCTACCGTATCCAAATACTCAATTAGAAAATGTGTGTACAAACTAGGATGCTCAATGTTCTATCCCGAGCTGTATATCCTTACCTAGAATACCATGGATACATCGATGAAGTTTAGGTACTTCTTATTGCTTTTAAGAATTCTATTACAAGTCTTCTTATATGGTCCGTGCCTATCTTGGCTATCTCTTCTAAGCTTAAACTATATCCTCTCATGAGATATTCTATGAACTCATATCCTAAATAGTATCCTGTTTGAGTATAGCCGTCTATACCCTGCCACGAGCTCCAGAACTTTATTGTAGAAAGCCCCTTCTCAATGCTTTCTAGATACTCCTTGGCAAGAACATCTTTATTCTTAACACAATAATCAATCCAGTCATTTTTATCTGCCATACGTCACATTCTATTAGTTAGTATGTGTTCACATTTCATTGCAAATCCTTCACTATATAGAAGAAAACATGGTTGTTCCTCAAGTTTCTCAAATTCTCTTGCATTCATGTTCCTAAGATACATATGTATTATATGACATAGTTCATGAGCTACTAATCCTTCGATATCTTCATGGCTAGTCCAATTATGGTAAACTATCATCTCTAATCCTAAGAGAATAGCATACTCTCCATTGTATTCAGTAGCCCATCCAGCACCGCAACCACTACCAACATATATTATTATGTAGATCTTATTCGAAAGATTAGTGAATATTTTTTGAGCTCTTTCAGTAACAACTGGTATAGCAGGGTAAATGTTTCTCCATGCTTTCGTTATTTCTTCCTCTCTTCTAATACTATATTTCAGTAATTTAGAAGCCATAGCTTTTAGAATACTTATGTCGTTATTGTGGCATCGTATTTGTAACTCCAACAGCTGTGGATAATTTTTCAT
>CAYUVB010000021.1:14662-20612 GCA_964448055.1 uncultured Desulfurococcales archaeon
GTTACTTCAATTGTTACTTCTTGTGCTGATATGTCTTCTATGAATGCCCTATAGCCTCCAATGGTGTATATGATCCCTCCTGTATCTATTAGTAACGAGAATATACCTTTATGGGGCTTTAGTATCACATCATAGATCGATCCCTCTAATATTACTTGTCTTTTTGTGATATTGTCTAAACCCCTCACCTTTGCCAATAACTCGTATTTGTATTTCTTTGCATGCTGTATGAAGTCTAATGCAGTACCTATGTTCACGAAAGTGTACTTGTCTCCTACGTTAATGTTTCTCCTAATGACTAATGAGCTACTAATGATTCTACCATGATAATAACTTGTAAATATGAATGTCACATCAAGGTCTTCAGCTAGCAGTGCACGGATCCCCAGTGGTTCCCCACTTACCCATGCAAGTGGTGCTAGCAAGACCATTCTATTATCTGCAATAACTATTAATCTTGAACCATAGGGTCTAGCTCTCACTATAGTTGCTACTTTTAATAAGTCTTTATCCATAATTCTTGAGTTCATAGATGATATATTTGATATGGTTAGGTCTACATATACGCCACGTGATCTGGCCTCCGCTAAGTCAACAATGTATTCATTTACAAAGTTTACTGGTATAAACATCAATATTTCATGTTTAGCCGACTTAATGACAAAGTGTACCATATTGATTATGTTGTTCCAGCCATCAATAGTAGAGTACACTGGCTCTATAGAACCTATATGGGTAATCAATGCTGACTCTATAATGGATGTAACATGTTCTGTTCTTTCTATCAATGACTTAACTTTGTTTTTGACCAATCTCTTTAAGTTTTCCTTGGGCGGACTTAGTACATATGTTTTGGGTTTTGTTGCTAAGGATAATACTAATCCTAATTTTTCCAATTCCTTAAGGCCTTTATACATTAAGCTCCTTGATAATCCCGTATGCTTGATCAAGTCTTCTACCGTACCTTTTCCTCCAAGCTTGATCAAGCCTATGTATATCTTAGAGTATATTCTATTAATCCCTAATTCATCAAATAGTTCCTCAATTTCTCTCTCTAAGCTTGAGGACACCTTATCACACTTTGTTCTATTATAGGAGTAGTATATTAGGTTATCTGTTTCTAACATATGTTAAGTGTACTTTTTAGTCTTCAAATGTGGACTTAAATAGTAACCTATTTATATCCTAGGGCTTATAAAACTGATAGGGGTACAGTATGTCCAACCTTGGAATGGCGGATACAAAAACTATTACCATTATAGGAGTTATTGTATTAGTAATAGTTGCAGTAGCTGCTTATTATGCTGGACAACAAAGCGCTGTACCACAAACGGTTACTGAGACTGTGACACAAACCGTTACATCCACTGTTACTGTTACTACAACCGTAGGTGTAACGCCTACAACAACTCCTACATCTCCAACTATTACAGTTAAGCCAGCAAAGATTATTTGGGCTTCAACCCAGTTAGTTCCACCAGAAGAACAAGCATTTGTTAAGAATACCCTACTTGCCGAGTTCAAGAAGGAAACCAATGTTGACGTAGAATTTGTTGGTATATCCTACGAGGATCTATCTGTTAGAATGGAGTCAGAGCAAACTAGTGGTAAAGTTACGATTAGCATAATGGGAGACCTACATGGCGGACTTGACTACTTCGCTTCCAAGGGCTGGTTAGAAGACCTAAGTAAATTCGGTACATTACCTGGTAGAACATTCCCTAAGGTATTAGAAGAATATAGCCGTCTGTATGGAATAAAAGCCTATGTACCATGGATGACTGCTACATACGTTATGGTCGTAAACAAGGAGGCCTTCAAGTATCTACCTGAAGGACTAACCGAGGAAGACGTGATAAAGGGTACAAGCAAGTGGACCTATGACGCATTCCTAGCATGGGCTAAGAAGTTATACGAGGAAACTGGTGGGCCAAAGGTAGGCTTCCCTGCTGGACCCAAGGGATTATTCGTTAGATTCCTCCATGGATACCTCTATCCAGCATTCACTGGTGCACAAGTGAAGAACTTTGACAGCGATGATGCAGTAAAGATGTGGGAGTACTTAAAAGAGCTATGGAAGTATGTACACCCAAGCAGTACTACATGGGATGCTATGGCTGACCCATTACTAAAAGGCGAAGTATGGATTGCATGGGATCACACAGCTAGAATAAAGGATGCTATCACAACTAAGCCAGATCAATTCGTAATAGTCCCAGTACCTGCTGGACCAAAAGGTAGAGGATTCATACTAGTAATAGCTGGATTAGCTATACCAAAGAATGCTCCACATCAGGATGCTGCATGGGCACTAATAGAGTACTTGACAAGACCTGAAACACAAGTAAAGGTATTAGAGAATGTAGGATTCTTCCCAACAGTACAAGAAGCATCAGCAAAGATTGCAGCAGGACCATTAAAGATACTAGCTGAGGGAGTAGGTAACCTATTATCAACACCGGATGCACTAGTAGCACTAATACCAAGCCTTGGAGCCAAGGGTGGTGACTTCAAGAACGTGTACATAACTGCGTTCCAGAGGATAGTATTAAACAATGAAGACATTAAGCCGGTAATAAGTGAGCTAGCACCAGTACTAAAGGGATTATTCGAGGAAACAGGAGCACCATTACCACCACCAGACTCTAAATCCTAGACCAATGAGGTAGTTTCTTCCTAAACACAACATGTTTTTCAACTCCTACCCCCATGGTGTCAATGTATGGCTACACGTCCTCCGCGTTTGGAGCGGTATGTTCCATACATATTAATTGCACCTTCTCTTGCATACCTATTATTTTTCATAGGTTACCCTCTTGCACAAGCATTATATCTAGCCTTCACTGAGCACGGGGCCTTCTCGCTAAAGAACATAGATTATCTACTGCATAGTCCTTTCTCAAAGTTTACTGAAGCACTAGTGAATACATCACTACTTGTAGCAATAATAATACCAATACAAGTCGCGATAGCCTTAGGATTAGCGATGCTTTTCAACATAAAGTTTCCTGGAAGAAATGCTGCATTATATCTCGTAATACTTCCTTTAACTATAAGTGATGTAGCAGCAGGTCTCATATGGTATTCTATGCTATCAACTAACGGATTCCTCAACAAGTTGTTATTAAATACGGGTTTGATAAAGTCACCGATATACTTCTTTGGATATCAGTATAGGCATATGGAATTCCTTGCAATAGTATTAACTGAGATATGGCGTGCTACGGCTCTAGTATTCGTTATAGTCTTTGCAGGTCTACAGATGATAAGTAGAGAACATATTGAAGCAGCTGAGGTTTTCGGCGCTAATGTATGGCAAAGGCTAAGATACATAGTCTTCCCCATGCTTAAGCCTAGTTTACAAGCGGCACTCATAATCAGAACTCTCTTCGCGTTCCAGGTGTTCGGTGTAGTATGGGTTCTTGCTGGCAGAGACATACCAGTACTAGCAGGTGAAGCATACTATGAACAAGTAGAACTTAAGCATACAGGTGTTGCGGCAATTTATGCATTGATAATAGCTGCTATCTCAATTAGCATAGGTTATCTTTACATTAAATTGTTTAGAGCAAAATACCTTGAGGAGGCTGGCTGATAATGGTTTCATCTAACATAGTTAAGTATTATACGCGTAGGATAATAATAGCTGGTTTAGTTATACTAGCTGTCTCATGGATAATAGTACCATTCATAATCTCCATGTTATATGCTTTCACGAATCCAGACGATTACTATAACCCTAACATAATTATACCGTTACGCTATACCTATGAACATATACAGATGCTCATAGCATTAGATGTTAGCAAAGCAATTCTAAACAGCATCATAGTAGCTATAATGACCATCGCAATAAGCTTTGCATTAGGCTTACCAGCAGGCTACGCCTTCGCTAAGTACATGTTTCCTGGAAGAGATGCCTTACGACTACTCATAATAGGTCTAAGAATGTTCCCAATAATGGTTATAGCAATACCACTAGTAACACTATATATGAAGCTAGGCCTAGACGATACGTTACTTGGCGTAGCATTAGCACACACAGCTATGGCTCTACCATTCGTGATAATAATTACCTCAAGCATATTTGCTGGAGTACCTAAAGAACTTGAGGAAGCAGCACTAGTATTTGGTCTTGATAGAAAAAGAGTTTTCCTAAGAATAACTATGCCACTAGCGCTACCAGGATTAGCTGCTGCAGCAATATTCACATTCATAATGTCATGGAACGAAGTATTCATAGCATCCGTTCTAACGCTAACTAATAGAACATTGCCAGCATTCATATTAACCTCAGCTATGGCTGCAACAGACTTCATTAAATTCGCTGCAGGCTTTATAATGATCCTACCCGCAATGATATTCGTATTCATAGCTAGAAGATACCTTATAACCATGTGGGGTATAACCCTAAGGTGAAATACCTTGGTTGACGTACACTTAAGAGGCATAGTTAAAAGGTTTGGTAAAACGGTAGCAGTAAACGGAATAGAACTAGATGTAAATGATGGTGAATTTATTGTACTTCTAGGCCCTAGTGGGTGCGGTAAGACTACTACTCTAAGAATAATAGCTGGTCTAGAGAAGCCAGATGAAGGTAGAGTACTTTTTGGTAATAAGGATGTAACTTATCTTCCTCCAAAAGATCGTAATGTTTCAATGGTATTCCAAAGCTATGCTATATGGCCTCATATGAAGGTATACGATAACATAGCGTTCCCATTAAAGATAAGGAAGGTGCCAAGAGATAAAATAGATCGTAGGGTTAAATGGGCTGCAGAACTCCTACAAATATCCGATCTACTTGACCGTTATCCCCATCAATTGAGTGGTGGTCAAAGGCAACGAGTAGCTGTTGCCAGAGCTATTGTGGTGGAACCAGACGTACTACTAATGGATGAACCCCTAAGTAACCTTGATGCATTGTTGAGGGTTAAGATGAGAAGTGAGCTCAAGAAACTTCAGAGAAGAATCAAAGTTACTACTATCTACGTCACCCATGACCAAGTAGAAGCAATGACTATGGGTGATCGAATAGCAGTAATGAATAAAGGCAGAATACAACAAGTTGGCACACCTAGGGAAATATACCTTAAACCAGCAAACATATTCGTTGCAGGATTCGTTGGAACACCCCAGATGAATTTCTTTGAAGCCAAGGTAGTTATCAGAGACAACGAAGTAGTACTTACTTCCCGAGATTACGAGATACCCTTAGGAAGCGAATACATAGATGAATTGAAAAGCTATAACGGCAAGGAAGTAATTGTTGGAATAAGACCAGAACACATCTATCCTGAGGAACTAACTCCTCCTACAGTTAGGAGAAAAGCAGTCATTGAAGGTACAGTAGATTTCGTTGAAGCTCTTGGTTCTGATACAATAGTCCATGTTAATACTGGTAGTAAAATACTTGTTGTGAAGATTAGTGGAAGTCATCACTACAATATTGGAAGTAATATTAGGATAGTACTTGATCTTGACCGAATTCATGTCTTCGATGAGGAGAACGAAAAATCCATATTGAGGAGATAAAACTTATGGATAAAAGAAGAGAATGGTATAATAAACCGGTAAGAGTACTGCAATTCAATATAGAGGATAGGTACGGGGTATACGTATCTAGACTCAATGCTAAGGAAATAGTAGAACTTGCGAAAAAACTTCACGTAAATGTTATCGTAGTATTTGCACGTGATCCCTGGGGTAGGATATACTATAGGGAGGGAGAAGTAGGACCTGTCCATCCTAAAATGAGAGGTGACTTCTTAAGAGAGTTAGCAGTGTTAGCGAAGGAGAATAATATAAGAGTAGTAGCAATGGTAGGTCATACTGCTAATAAATATCTGTATTTAAAACACCGTGAATGGGCTCAAGTAAACGCACGTGGAGAGACCATACTCTTAGAACATGTACCAAGAGATATTACTAACTATGAGCCCGAATGGCC
>CAYUVB010000021.1:20712-24626 GCA_964448055.1 uncultured Desulfurococcales archaeon
TGTAGTGAAGTAGATCATCAACCACCAGGATTTATTACAGAAATGGTCAAGCTCACTAAGGCTATGAATGGCGGTAAACCAGTATGGGCTTCACGTAACTGTTTTCACATGTACCGTACTGTAACGTCTACAACACCATTAGCTATTAGACAAGGCTTAAGAGAAGCCATTATTGCTGGAGGATCACCTTGGCTACTATTATTTTCATCATCATACATCCAAAATCCCGAAGTATTAAATAACATTGAAACAGTTTTCAAGGAACACGAATTACTCGAGGAATACCTAGAAGATGCTGAACCAATACGTTATGCTGGAATAGTTGTCTCAAACACTACAAGAGATCACTATGGTAAAGATAAACCTGAAGAATATGTTGATGAAACTAGGGGATTCTATTACGCGTTAACACATAGTCACATTCCAGTAGAATTCATAGCAGAGAGAGATCTTACAAACCAAGAAGTATTATCAAGATACCGTTTATTGATATTAGCTAACACGGCATGTTTAGGTATATCACAATCAAATAGCATTGAACACTATGTAAAGAATGGTGGAAAGATACTAGCTACCTTTCTTACATCAACTAGAGACGAAGAATGTATTGATAGATACAATTTCGCCTTAAGTGGAGTACTCGGAATAGAATTGAAAGGCTTATTGAAGTATCCTTGGAGCTATGTGGTCCTAGACAACGATCATCCTATATTCAATGGTATCGGTAAGAAACTTATACCATGGGGTGATATGAGCTATGATTTTAGTAAGGAGAGAACTACTCCAACATTAGGTTGGCATACATTAATAGACCTTAGTAGTGGTGTAAGGCTAGCATCCATAGGCCTGCCAGTAGGTGAATGGGGATATGAGTATACCTTAGGTAGATCTCCTCCACCTTATGCAACAGCTACTAATTCTCCTAGCATAGTTTACAATGAATATGGTAATGGTAAAGCACTATATTATACTGGTCAATTAGGTAGACATTACTGGAGAATAGGATTACCTGAATACAAATCACTGATAGCTAATTCAATTACCTATCTAGGAGGAGCCTTACCTATAAGAACCAATGCGCCAGAAACACTAGCCATAGAAGCATTTACTCAAAGTGATAGAATAATAATACATCTACTGAATCATACCTATAATCAGAGAATACTAGCTATAGGTATAGGAAGGACTAAACAACCATTACCATCTTATAGTAGTTCAGAAGCAGTTCATCCACCAAGAGCGGTTATCCCTGTACACAACATAGAGTTAGAGGTCATGGTAAAGGAGTACTCGAATTATAAAGTATTCTTGCCACTAAGACATAGGGTTCTGGATTATAGAATAGATAATGGGGTATTACATACAACAATACCCTTGGTTAATGAGTATGAAGTAGTGATTATAGAACCTAGGAAATAGATGTGGTGTATGGTTAATGTACCCTAAAATACATGGTTATGATGATCTAACTTACGTGAAGGAACATGTCCGTGATGCAGAGATAGTTGTAGGAATACCGTCAAGGAATACTGCTCATATTATAGGCTACGTAGTACGTAACGTGGATTTAGGTCTAAGTAAGTACTATCCTGAAGCTAAGGCAACTATAATAGTATGTGATGGATTATCGAATGATTCAACAGTAGATGTCGTTAGAGCAATAAAGAAAGATGTCAATAATGAATTACTGTTAGTACCTAATATATTATCGAGAGGCAAAGGTGGAGCACTAAAGACTATAATAGACATAGTTTCACGGTATAGTAGTGCTAAAGCATTACTATTTGTAGATAGCGACTTGAGGAGTATAACACCTGAGTGGATACCGCTACTCGTTAGGGGAGCACTAGAATGTGACTATGCTACTCCTCTATACATTAGACACAAGTTTGATGCAACTATAACTAATTTTATAGCAAGACCTTTAACAACTATGGCATATGGTATTGATATAAAACAGCCTATTGGAGGTGATTTCGGGCTTAGCAGAGAACTAGTAAATATATTATCTCAGGATATTTTGTGGGAAGCTAATCCATGGTCTTACCTCTTCGGTGTAGACATATTCATAACACATACAGCATTAGCAAATGGTATACAAGTATGTGAGACATTACTTAAGGCTAAAATACATGAGGCTAAAGACCCAGCTAAGAACTTAAAGAACATGTTCACGGAGGTAACTGGTAGCTTATTTACATCATTAATAGAATATAGCTATGCATGGACTAAGAAACATATTGACAAGATAGTTAATCCAAAAGTAATATGCAAACCTGAACCACCATCTATGTATCCATGGGAAGTCAAAGTTGACGTAGATAGAGCATTACGAGTGTTTAAGGAAGGATTAGAAGTAAATAAGGACTTATATATCAAGATCATGCCTAAAGAGCTATTAAATAAGATACAGAACAGTAATGATGGTATAGACTCTAGGACTTGGGGAGAGATCCTATTACACTCATTTAACTACTTCGTTAAAGAGCCTCGCTACCTGAAGAAAAAAACCTTATTAGAATCTCTATTCTATTTATGGCAGGGCAGGTTATATAATTACTATGTTAATGCTTTAGATCTGAGTAATGAGGAGGCTGAACTTCTTGTGTATAAGGATGTAGAATTACTATTTAGTTTAAGGGAGAGATTTGTAGAAATCCTAGTCAGCTTAAATTAGATCACCGAGAAACTATATCCAAGAAATCCATCTAGACTTTGACTTAGCGATATATTTCCCTTTTATGTTTATCTTGTACCCGCATCTTGGACAACGGTTATCGCTCGTAATGTTGTATTCTACTACTTCTGTACCATATCTTACTACCAGTGTTCTCCCACATTTAGGACAATAGGTGTTCTCGTATGGTGTCCCTGGCCCTATGTTTCCTATGTACACGTAGTGGAATCCCATTTTCTTTGCCTCTTCGTATACTGTTAGCAGTGTACTTAGGGGTGTAGGTGGCTCGTCGTATTTATATGCAGGGTAGTAGCGGTTTATGTGTAATGGCGTATCAGGTCCTAAGGTATCATATAATTTTTCTAAGACCCATCTAATACACTCGTTCGAATCATTAGCTTTTGGTACTATTAAGAACACCATTTCTACATGACCGTTGTTGTCTAGTATGTACTTAGCGTTACGTAAGACTACTTCAGCGCCATTAGGGGTACCCATGTATTTTCGGTATGTTTCAGGACAACCCTTGATATCAATGCTATAGCCGTCAACACCAGCTTCTATTAACATTTTTAGGGCCTTTAACGTCATGTATCCATTAGTAACTATCGTGCCATATAATCCGTGTTTCCTACCTAGTTCAAATACGTCTATCATATAGTCAAAGCCTATAGTAGGCTCATTAAAACTAGCACATAATCCGTCATCTCCAGCTCTTAACGCTAACTCTACTAGTCTCTCTGGTGGAACATATTTATCCAAGCCTGGTTTAGGTTTCCTTTTACTAAGACTCCAGTTCTGACACCATGGGCAAAGAAAATTACATCCCCAGAAACTAAAAGTTAAGGCACTACTACCAGGCCAATAGTGGAAGAGGGGTTTAATCTCTATAGGGCGACTCTCAATAGCACTAACAAGACCATAACCTACATGTACTAGCTTGTCATCAATGTTTTCGTAATTACCACAGAATCCACACTGACCTCTACCAAGAATACACTTGCGTTCGCAAACAAGACAACGAATCCTACCGTTAACCCTCTCCCATAAACGGGCTTCTACGCGGATATTCCTATGAGTGTCCAAGAAGTATTACCTCAATAAGAACCACTAAGAATTACAAACACATAAACTTTATCCTGATGAGGAACACATGATCCATACTCATGAATTCTCATTAACACATTAACTAGACATAAGCCTTACGCTTAAATTACTAAAAATGGTTAAACGTATT
>CAYUVB010000022.1:0-1641 GCA_964448055.1 uncultured Desulfurococcales archaeon
CTGTATTCTAAGTTTTTCAGCTAACGTAGCATTAATCTCCTTTATTCTTGTGGTTAGGTTTAATAGTATGTTTATTGTATTGTTAAGCACTCTTATCTTAATTCTTAACTCAAGTCTATGCCTTAATCTCATAGTAGCATTAGTAGCATTCACTAAGTGTTCTCCATATTTCCTTGCCATGTCTCTTACGAGTTCCGCTATCTCTTTTAACAATGATATTGCTAATTTACGTGCCTCATCTATTTTACCAGCATTGAGTAGCTCTGTTACATTAGCTATACTAGCGTTTATCTCTTCAAGCCTACTCCAAGCTTCTTCTTCGCTAGATACATTCCATTTAATAAACAACTCCCTTGCACGTTCAACTGCTTTCCTTAACACAAATATAAGAGCTTCAACACCTTTACTAGTTGGAGTAGTAACTTCATCGCCTTGACCCTGCTGTGCATTAGCATATACCATAGTTCCTACTGGTGCAACTATACCAGTCAATATTATGGCTAATAACATTAGAGAGTACATTTTCATATTCATATACCAGGTCATATTCATACACCTCTTAGCTCACACGCTCCGTGAGAACCCTTTTATTGTTCGTTCTTATTTAAAATGCAGGCGAAAGATCGTAGTATTTCTTAAGGAACCGTTCCGTAGAATTTTGGAACGGAACGATTCATAGTTAAACATTGATACCATAATACCCGAGGATCTTGGGAGTACTTGTAAGTATAACAAGACTCTTAACAAATATTGGAAAATCTTAGCAAACTTATTATCTCTTAGCTTTACAATTATCAATCTGGTAATAACATGGCTGTAAGTAAGGTTTCACGCAAGGGATTAACAACTATCCCTGCAAATGTTAGAAAAGAACTAGGAATTGAAGAAGGGGATATACTTATTTGGGACGTAGATGTTGAGAAGAAGATTGCTATTGTTAGAGCTGTTAAGGATCCTAGTAAATACTTGAAGGGTAAGTATAGTGACCCTAATATCGTCTACGATAAAATTGAAGGCGAAGCAGATAAATTAATAGCAGATGAGATCCATGCCCATAATAGAGTTTGATATGCTTATAGCTTATGTAAACATAATAGACAAACTACATAGGATAGCTTCAATGATCTTCACTAGAATAGTAAATGGCGAATTAGTAAATGTAGCTGTACCCACATCCGCCTACATGGAGTATGAGCTTATACTTAGGTCAAAAGGTTATAACGAAGAAATTATACGTAAGGATACAGAGGCATTTAGATTGATAAAGAATCTTGACGAAGTACCATTAACATCAAACATCCTCATAGAGGCATCTAGACTTAGAAATAGGTATGGTTTATCATACTTTGATTCTCTTCATGCTGCTTCAGCTCTACTTTATGACAAAACAATAATATCAGTTGATAGGGCTTATCGCAGAATAAAGGGACTCAAGGTACTTAATCCACGAGAACTAGTTGGAAATGTAGGATGATATGAATCCCTAGTTAATCACATACCCCTATCCAATATCATTCTTGCTTTCTCTGTTAACTCTATTATAGTCTTTTTCCCTTCTTCTCGAGTCTTAACGTATCCTTGTTTCTCTAATTTTCTTACTCTTCTCCATACGGTTGATTTACTTAATCCTAGCTCTCTTGC
>CAYUVB010000022.1:1741-19361 GCA_964448055.1 uncultured Desulfurococcales archaeon
TGAAGGGCTTGAAGTAGTGGGTACTGGACTAGGTGAGGTTGTCGGACTTGGTGTAGGTGTTTGTATAGGAGTAGTTGTAGGTGAAGTAGTTGGTGAAGGTAATGGTGTAGTAATTGGTATAGGTGGTATGTATTCTAACTGTATTATTCCTGGTTCACTGTATCTTAGTTTTATTGTTTCTCCAATGATCTCTACCTCGGGGTTACCACTAAAGTATATTAATCCAGCTCCTTCAGGCAAAATTATTGTTGTTGTACCATGTACTGTTAGGTTTACTTGTATTAGTCCTTCAACGGTTACATGACCTGCTATTGCTTCATATTGTATTATTACCTTATCCGTAGTATTCATAGGATAAATCGTGATATGTGTACCATTGTATGTTGCTAGTACTATGTTACCCTGCTCATCAAATGCTACAAGGCTTTCATTTATAACTTCCTCGTATACATGTATAGAGTACTCTATAATCCCCGTAAGCCTTGATACCACTATTGTCACACTAGCTACTCCATTATCTCCTAGCTTGTATACGTAGCTAAGACTAGGTTGTTGAACACCACTTGCAGGAATCATGATTAACAATAACGTTATCAACATCGGTACCAATATTGTCATCCGCATCATATTCATCATAACATCCCTATGTCATGTCGTGCCATGTTTACTGCTACAAGGTTATAAGAATATTAGTATATATCAGTGTTCGCACCCATCATCATCATGTACAGCTTTTTCGAATTCAGTTATCGGTAATGAAAATTACCATGCTCTATAACTCATCATCACTACCTCTTATTGCTTAAGAAATAAAACCGTATATAGATCTATAAGTTTTCTAAAAGTATTAGTGAGTGTATCTGATCTGACCCCGACAATGTAGTTACATAGGGAAAGGTGTTGAGCTATAGGTTTATTTAGATCTATAGTCCTATTGACCCTGTCTATTGTAGTGCTAATGATTGTTCTTAATGCTCCTATACCTGTATTGGTCACAGTTAAGCCATCTATCGTTGTTAAGTACGTTGAAGTTAAAGAAGTTAATATTACTCAACTTATTGTAGGTGAAGGAGTTTTATCTAATGTATCGCTAGGATGGATAGATGGCCCTAGTCTAGGCTATATTAGACTAATCGCGTTAGATAAATATGATAATGGTATTTGGAGAGTTAAGGAGTATGATATTACCAGATGCCCTCTTGTAAGCATTAAACAATTGAATTCCACTTGCATAAACACTTGTAATATTAGTAAAGTTGTTTTCCATATAAAATCTACTAATGTGCTACCTACAATTAAGTATAATTATAGGATTATACCAATACCACAGCCCATAATATATCGTAGCTTAGAGGAATTCATGAAAATAAATACATCGAGCACACTAAAAGATTATTATAATAGATTCATTGCCGCTAAGACCGCATACGCACACAATTATTCTTATGAAGTTTACTTAACGCTTCCAGAAAAAAGTATACAATACTATACTTTGCCCTACCCATATGCTAAGATAAAGGCTCGTAGCTCAGGATCATCTACTTTCTCAATCGTATTAGACACCATATTAGCTTCGATAAGAGTCAAGGATATAGTAATAGATAAACCTTATAATGAGTCTACTAGCAGGATACAAAAACTTGCACTGAAAATATTAGAGAAATACAGAAATAAGCCCTTGGGCATATTTCTCAATGAATTAATATCTTACATTCACAAGAACACAAGTTACACAGCGTTTCCTCCTAGGACTCCACCTGGCTTAGACCTAGTTGATTACTTCATATACACGTCACATAGCGGTAGCTGTCTACACTATGCCTCTACTCTTGCTGTATTGTTAAGAGACATGGGCATTAGGGCAAGAGTAGTGTTGGGATATATTGCTAAGGAAGTAAATGGTAAGCAAGTTATTCAGGGAGTTCCTCACCTATGGGTTGAATTATATATACCTAGTATTGGATGGCTTCAAGTCGATCCTACACCTCCTTCCGCTATCCAAGAGCCAAGCCCCAGTGTAGTTCAAGGCGTTGATGAACAAGTATCAGAATACGTTAATACTAGTATCAAAGAAGCATTAAAGGAGTATCGAAGAGCCTTAGCCACCGCCTTAGAAGAACGGGAAAGACCACTTAGACTTAGCCCTTACGAACCAATAGAGTTGATGGGAGCCAATACTAGCATAAGTGAAGGAAACATCAGTATTTTTGAGAGGATAATATTCAGTAGAGAAGCTTTAATTTCATTAGCAGCAATATTCATCTTAACAACTACCATAGGCTTAATGACTAAGATACCAGTACCAGTAGAAAGAAATGTAAATGCTGTAAAAGAGCTCTTAGCAGAAATTGCAGGCAAGTTAGGTGTAAGCATAGACTTAGAACATTCTACACCACGTGAAGTTATTGAAACACTGCTTAGAGCTACTCCAGAGGATATAGGCTACGAGTTAAAGAAATTCTTAACATACTACGAGAATGCTAGTTATGGTGGTAGAATAGAGGAGCTAGATAGAGCATTAAAGATCTTGTTGAGAATAAATCGTCTACTGAGGTCTTAGCTCCTTGATCAGAATTGAGTACTTAGCCATAACGGCTATAATCTTAGTGTTCACGGTAATGTATACAAGATTTAACTCTTATATCAGAAAGAGCATGGAACCATTCATTGTAGGAATTAAGGGAAAGATCTTCCCCCTAGAAAAACTAATCGAATGCAATAAACGTGTAATTATTAAAGATAGAATTGACCCATTACATTTAGAAGAAAA
This sequence comes from uncultured Desulfurococcales archaeon, assembly GCA_964448055.1. Taxonomy (GTDB): domain Archaea; phylum Thermoproteota; class Thermoprotei_A; order Sulfolobales; family WANQ01; genus WANQ01. Next base: position 4,512 of record CAYUVB010000022.1, read on the forward strand.
ATGTACTGGTAGAAGGCTATCATTAGGGTTTACGTTAAACTATTTCATTATTTCATCATCTTTACTTGTAGCACCACTAATAACATATGTTCTATCAAATGATGTAATATCAGCTGTACTGTTACTATCCTTCCTTGTAGCATTAAATATGAGCTTACGATCATGGCGTCATAGTGTAAGAGTTCATGGGAATATAGCTGGACCTGATGCGGAAGGATATTATGAAGTCCATATTAAGGTGGCTTCATGGCCTGGGTCAAGAATAATCATTGTAGATGAGCCACCACCAGGCGATGTTGTAGGTACGACTATTATTGAAGGTAAAGGTGTAGTAAACTTAAGGTATTCTTGGAAGCCAGTAGCCCCTGGAAAATATTCTTGGAAACCTAGGCTAGTGCTAGTCGAGGACCCAGTAGAGCTTGTAAGACTTGATCTATCGAATAAAATACTACTTAGCGTAAATGTACCTCAGATAACCATGTTAAGAGAGGTTAGCTTAGGTATAATCTCTAGGAGTACTAGTCGCGAAGAGAGTAGAACTATACGTGAACCAGTAATAGATCATGTAAGACCATACGCTCCTGGTGATAGCCTTAGAGATATCGTACCAAAGAGTATTGTATCACCAGCAGGCTTAGCAGTTAAGGAATATGAGAGTCTCTACGAAGAGGTAGGTAAACCTAAAGCTCGTGGACTACCAGCAATAGTACTTGGAGAATTATCTACTCAGTCTACTAGTATGCTTAGGAACATTATAACACATGCACTAAGATACGTTGTTGATGAAGTAGTTGTAATAGTTGAACCTTGGGGGAAAATTTTCCGAGTAGATAAAGACTTATTATCATATATGTTGGTTAACGGTATAAGCGTATTAAGAGAGGCTACTGCTGTAGATAATGTTGATAAGCTAGGTAAATTTACAGTAGCATTTATTGACCCCTCGGTACATCAATTACCTAATGCGGATAATATTGTTGTAGTTTTACCGTTTGATTGGAGGATACTATTCCTTGAATCATATAAGCATGGTTGGATGAAGTATAAGGATATGGTTGCAGAGGTTTACCGTAATGCTAAGATTGTTTGGTAGAGCTAGTCTTAGAGGTTTTATTGCTTCAATCCCTATAGTAATAGCTGTTTATTACACTCTATATACTATGAACATAGTATTACATGTATACATTTTAATCTTCATTCTTTTACTTCTCGGACTATATTTTAATAGATACACATTCGCCATGAGCCTAGTAATATTGAGTTATTTAACGCTAACATTACCATCTCTAGGTGTATACGGTCTAACCATGTGGCTCATAGGTGTTATTTGCGCTAAACCCGCTAGTTTCGTTGACGCGGTAATAGCTTTCACAGTTATGGCCAGCGGTTTAAGCTTAGTAACTGATTTAGGATTAATGGAGATCATACTGTTAACACCACTTGCTGTTTATATTTTGGGACTAACTGGTTTAGATCTTATACATAGTCCACGCTTACTCGGTTTATCACTACTATTAATTGCTGTTGCAGTAGTTGTTGCTAAAGTTACTAATTCGAATATAGTACTCGACGTCTACGCCTTATCTACAATAGTATCTATACTATTGTTAGAAAATATTACCAAGGTATCTACCATGGAGGAGGTATCCTAGATACCACTAGCTCTATCACTCTCTTCTTAGCACTATATGATTGTTCTTCAGTTATTATCCTATGCGATAAAACTGGTATTGCTAGCTTTTTAACATCATCTGGTATTACATAATCTCTACCACTTATTGATGCATAAGCCTTACAAGCTCTTAGCAAGTGTACTGCTGCACGTGTACTTGCACCCAATACTACTCCTTCAACACTTCTAGTAGCTCTAACAATTTCCACTATGTAGCTCATAATCTTCTCGTCAACATGTATACGACTAGCTTCATCTATAGCTTCTAGTACCTCGCTAGTATTTGCAATAGGCTTTATACTTGGTTCTACTCCTCTAAGCTTATGATCTCTTCTTAGAACTTCTATCTCCCCATTACGGTCAAGATAATCAAATTCCAACGATAATGTGAACCTATCAAGACTAGCTATGGGTAACGGAAATATACCTTCACGTTCATATGGATTCAAGGTAGCTATAACCATGAATGGCTCAGGTAGTTTTATCTCCTCACCCTCAATACTAACATAGCCTTCTTGCATTGCTTCGAGAAGAGCGCTTTGAGTTTTGGGACTAGCACGGTTTAACTCGTCAATCAATACTATGTTAGCATGTATTGGGCCGAGAATAAGTCTTAGCTCACCTGTCTTAGGATCAACTATTCTAGCACCAACTATATCAGATGGTAACATATCTGGGGTCATTTGTATTCGCTTAAACTCTAACCCGAGTGATTGAGCAAATAATTTTGTTATAAGAGTCTTACCTGTACCAGGTAATCCTTCTATTAATACATGACCTCTACTAAGAAGTCCTACAAGTAATAGCTCCAGCTCCCATTCATAGCCTACAATATATCTACTTAACGTATCAATTAGTTTTAGTTTAAGTGCTTCAGCCTTAGTCAATAGACTTTAACACCTTTACTTAAAACTATAAGGATGCCACTACATCTTGCTATGCTTTGATCATGTTATTCATGATAGAATAGATGTTTAAAAAGTATTAGATTAAACAAGGTATTTTTGATTTCTTATATTGTATGTTTTGATGTATGAATTTGCCTTATTAGTACGTATGGTAGTCTTGTAGGTATTCTTACCTCCCACCATTGTATATCATAGGTTTCTCTTCCTAGTGCTTCTATATTATTTAGTAGTCTTGATAGACTATCTGCTATTCTTAGCTTGTTGATTGGTTTTGTTATTTTTCCGTTCTCTATTAGGAATAATGCGTCTCTTGTTATGGTTGAGAATAGTCCTTCTACGTAATTTTGCAGTCTTGTATACCAATTATTGGTTACCAGGATACCCTTCTTTACTTCCCCTATAAGTTCCTCAAGACTGTGTGTTCCAGGCTTGACTATTAAGTTCCATGGCATAGGTGTTATCCATCCAGCATTACCTGTTGTTTTTGCACCCACTTTTGCAGCTGTCTTTGAGTTATGTAGAATGGTCCTAAGTACACCGTTCTCTATTATTGGTTTACTATATGTTGGTATACCTTCATCGTCAAAACTTGTTGAGCCTGGTAGTTCTGGGTTTCTTGCATCATCTATTAATGTGAGCTTTTCTGATGCTACTTTATCTCCGGGTTTATTCTTTACAAACATAGACATACCCATGAACATTGAGAAAGCAGAGGACATCCTTCCTACAAGGTCTAGTAGATTACCGAATACCATTGGCGATAATATTATGTCATATACTCCTGGCTCTATGTCTACTCTACCTCTTGAGTCTACAGCATATCTTGCAGCTATAGATGCCATCTCCTCTAGTTTCTTCCTATCTAGTTTTCTTGATCCTAGAGCCCATTGACCACTACCATCCTCACCTGCAAATGCTCTTAGATATGCTTGTATCCTGGTAGAATCTTCATATAATTCTACGTTTTTAGACGTAGCTAATGCTTTCTCAGTATATGCTAGGTCGATTGCTCCCGCAGTGAAATCTATTCTCTCTCTATGAGCTGTCTCTATTACTGCTTCAGCTAGTTCTACTGGGTTATCAAGTACTTTAATTATGTTATCATCTACTAGCCCTGGTATAGGTTCGGGCTTCTTATCTGGCTTAGGTAGAGGTGCATAGAATGGAGACTCCATTATCTTATCAGCTATCCCTATAAGTTCTCTGATTGATTTATCTAGTTCTTCTATATTTGAGGGCTCTAGTTCTACTATGAGCATCTTTTTATCTTTTACAAGGTATAATCCTACGTTAAGTGTATTCCAGTATTGTACTACGCTAGGTTCACTGTTAGCTATTTTTACCATCGTTCTACGAGAACTTGTTATTTTTACAGCTGCTTCGCTAAATCCTTCTCCTAGGGCTTTTTCTACGAGTTTACTAGCTAGAGTTAATAATTCCTCTTTCATGTAGGTATCACCCCAAGTTTTATACCTTTAAGCCTAAGATCAGGGCCTCCAAGCCAAACGGGTACTCCTTGAGCTGGCTCACCTTTACCACATGTTGCTGCATAGAATCTTAATTCCTTGCCTACAGCATCTATCTTACTATAAAATGCCCTGGTCGTTACTTCTAGTACAGGGTTTCTTACGAATCCTTTTATCTCACCGTTTTCGATTAGGTATGCCTCTAGTCCTACGTATCTCTGGCTCCAGCGTACATCATCTATATTCCACTCCATATAGCTCTTAATGTATACTCCTTTTTTCACATCTTCTATTAGCTCTTCGAAGCTATAATCTCCTGGCTTAAAGTAGGTAGTCGACATACGTATTATTGGTTCACTACGATAATTCATTGCTCGTGCAGCAGCATTGCTTTCCGTACCATAGATTTTAGCTGTCCAACGATTATGTAGGTGTTCATAAATTATTCCTTCACGATATAGGTATCTAGGCCTAGCTGGTACTCCTTCATCATCGTAAAGGTAGTAGCCATAGCTTCCAGGTATTGTTGGATCATCTATAACAGTTGCATGCTCATTACCTATACGTTCACCTATCATACCAGGCTTAATGAAGCTCATACCTGCTTGAGCAGCTTCACGTCCAAGTATACGATCAGCTTCGCTTGGATGACCACAGCTTTCATGTACTATTAATCCTACTACCTCACTACCAACTACTACATCTACTTCATCCTTGGGTGGTTCCTTAGCTGTTAAGAGAATTCTCTCGTAGGTTTGAGCCTCTTTTACTAGCTCCTCACCTAGATTCCATTTCTCAAGCCATTCAAGGCCGCCGCTAGCTCCATATATGTGTACTCTTTGTATAGTACCTTTCTGGGGATGGAATACTAACATATTGTATGTTATTCTTAACCTTGGTATCCTACTTTCAACGTATGCTCCATCGCTATTAGCTATTATCTTCTGTTCAAGCATTTCAGAATGTGATGTGAAGAGTACTTGTACTTTTGCTTCACTTGTAGCTTTTGAAACCTTAGCCCATAGTTCTTGGTACATTCTAATTTTTTCATCCAAGCTTATCGAGTCGAATTTCTTTACTTCGACAACACTATATTTTGCTCTACCTAGTCTCGCATCAGCAAACTCTATAGGTTTTTTCATGAGCTTGGAGTGGGCTCTAGCTTGTGTTACAGCTTTCTCTACAACCTCTTTTACTCCTTCTCTTGTAAGCTTATTAGTTGAGGCGAAACCTAATGATCCATTAACAATAACTCTAACAGCGATACCTTCTACAATACTATAACCAGCACCAATGATAGCTCCATTCCTTGAAACTATATCGGTACTAGAATTCCTATGATACCTTGCTTCAGCGTATTTGGCTCCAAGTTTACCTGCATATTCTACTGCATAGAGTACAAGATCTTCGTAAACCAAGTCCAAGAACACCTTAAATATATGGGAGAACGTATCCACCATACTAATCATAGGGTAAACATATATATACTTAATGTTGACTAAGATCTTGATATCTGGAAACTAAACCTTTAAAACAATATAGACTTACAGTACAAGTGGAGGACCAAGGTCATTACGATAACTACTAGGTGAGTACCACTTGAATGCTAGTGATGAAATAGTGGAAAAACTACTCCTAAAACTAGTTGAAAAAATAGTAAGTGAAACAAGAAAGGAAAAAGTAGAGGCTAAAGTAGGCGTAGAGGTAAGGGAAGTTGATCCTACATCACCGCATGGAATATACCGCTACATACCAGAGAAAGATGTATGGAGGCTAATACAAGTCGACGGTGAAGCCTTTACTCCTAAGGAGGATGGATTCTACGTAATATACTTTGATAATACTCGTTGTCCAGCATGTAGAGTATACGATCTTTACTGGTACCCATGGGTTAGAGAATACGCTAAAAAACACAATGATACACACTTTATCATAGTACTTTGTAGATGGTTTGCTAGAAATTGTGACTCAACCGCAGCATCTAATACTTTCAAGCACTGGAGTGTAAGAGCATCTCCTACAACATTATTCCTCTACGTAAGAAATGGCAAGATTGTAGTGGATACTAGAAGAGAAGGTGTACTTGACCGAGATAAACTCGTAATGACCTATGCATTATTCCGGGAACTAGCGTTAAAATGTAAGACGTAAAAGAATTCTAGATTCGCAATAATTCATTTTACCTAGATATTATTTAGTTTTACTCATCCATAGAAGTAATGTGAATATTACCGCTAATGCTATTGGCGGTATGACTAGGAGTACAAACCATAGTATAATTGATGGTATACCTAATAACGTTGCTAGCTTAAGACCATACTTAAACAATAAGACAAGTACTGTCACCTCCCATGAAAGAAAAACTATTAATGATACTAGTAGATCTTTAACTGTTCTCTCAATAACATGATTACTAACACCAAGATAGTCTTCTAATATTCTTAAAGCTGCCTTATTAGCTCTGGTAATGAGTCTGTAGAATAATATACCATAGACTAACAGTACTACTATAGGAACCCATAAACTGATAACCCAAGGTATATAGTCAACCAGTAATACTATAAATAATGTAGCAAGTAATGCCTCGCCAATACTATGGGTTATTACATGTAATAGCTTATGTACAGCTCTATGACCCTTGGACTCAACTAGTCTACGTATACTTATAGATACATAGTCTATTTGAGAGATAACATCTTCTGGTATAAGTTTTAACAAACCCACAATATATTGCTCCCTATGATAAACTAGATGAGACGCGATAATAGCTGCAATAGCCATAGCTACAGCTGCAACAACCATACCTTCAGCTTCTATTAACCCTACACCATAGCTAACATAAGCTATGACTAATCCAAGCTCGCTAACAGTTGATAGGTAAAAACCTGTTTCAATACCGTACTCTATTCCTAGTCCACTAGCTATGACTGAAGCAAGTATGGAGGCAAAAGCATGAATAAACACTATAATGGCTCCAATAACAACAGCTAGAACTATAGTGGTATCAAACGATATTATAGCTGATATATTTAAACCCATAGCTATTAAGAACAACATTATGAAAACAGCTCTAACAGGTTTAAATAAAGGCATAAGCTCTTTGGAGCCTTGAGCATGTGAAGCTGTAAGACCAGCAATAAACGCTCCTAGAGAAGGACTTAACCCAAGAAATCCTGCAACAAGCCCCATCAATAGACCATAGGTTATAAGCAATACTAGACCAGTTTCACCTGGTACAAGTATTCGTGGAAGTATATGTTTTGAAATCTCATAGCTTACAACGAATAAGAGTAGAGAAAAACCTGCAACCTCTAATATGAGTAGAGGCGAGACCTCTCTACCTGCAGCACCTTGGATTAATGCTAATACTGTTACAATGATTATATCCTCGACAGCAGCAACCATGAGAACTGTTCTAGGTATATCCTCATGGGTAGGTCTTCTTTCTTCTAATAACTTATATGTGAAAACAGTACTAGAGAATGATGCTATTAACCCGTAAACTAATGCTTCATTAAACCTAATGTTAAATGCAAGTGATACCGCTACACTAAGCCCAAGTGCAAGTACCAACTCTATAATCGATATGTATAATGGAAAACCTCTAAGACTACTGAGATTCTCTATGTGTATCTCATAGCCTATCTCAAAGAATAGTAGAACTATACTTATCTCCGATATTAATGCTAAAGCATCAAGAACGCTCTTAGGTATACCTATCAATAATCCTGCAACAAGTCCAGCAAGAAGATAGCCTATAGCAGGTGATAAACCGATTCTACTCATAATGTATCCTAATACAAAGGCAAGACCCGTAAGTAGTGCAATTACATAATAAACCTCCATTGTAATCAAGTTATTGAACCTTAAACATATCCTAGGATTACGTTGAATCTATTTTTCATACAAACAACTATATTAATACATAACATAATAAACCAATATCAAAAGTAAATTAAACACATTAACTTAAAGAGTTATTTCAAAGACAATATTACTGGGATATAGACTAACTCAACAATTCAACAATAAAAATCTAGGGAGTGGAAAACATTGCGATTACAACAATTTTTCTCGTCAAGAGCTTTAAGAATGACGTGGTCACCAATAGAACTTGTTTCAAAGAAATTAAAGGGTAGAGAAGATATAATAAACTTTGCAAGTGGAGCACCAGATCCTAAACTAATACCAATAGAGGACGTCAATAAAGCCTTACACGAAATAATAGAAGAAGGCATAGAGAAAACACTCGAATACCCAGGTACTGGTGGGTTAGCAGAACTTAGAAGGGAAATAAGAAAGTACCTAGAATTCCTAGGAGTAAGTACTGGTAAGAAAGAAATCATAATAACAGCTGGAGCCCAGCATGCATTAAACATCATAGCTAACATGTTCCTAAACGAAAAAGACTTATTCATAGCAGAAAACCCGACGTTCATAGAAGCATTCTTAGCATTAAAACACTATACCCCAAGGTATAGAGCGGTAAGGGTAGACGATAAAGGTATGGTTGTAGGAGAAATTGAGAAAATAGTTAAAGAGGAGAACGTAAAACTGGTATACACCATACCAACAGCTCATAATCCTACGGGTACCGTGATGAGTTATGAAAGGAGAAAACAATTAATAGAGATATGTTCTAGGAGAAGCATAATCGTAGTAGAGGATGATCCTTATAGACCTATAGTAGATTCTAAAATAGAACCTCTAACTAACATGGATAAAGATGGAATAGTAGTATATGTTGGTAGTTTTAGTAAAATAATTGCACCTGGCTTAAGGATAGGATACATACTAGCACCAAGAGAACTAGTAGAAAAAATAGAACAGTTACAACAATTAGATTTTGCTACAAGTACATTATCAATGCACATAATGCTTAAGCTATTTAAATACAAAACACCGTACAAGGCTATGAAGAAAGCATCAAGGGAATACACAGAAAGGATAAAGCTACTACTAGACTTATTAGAGGATTATATGCCGTCCAATACAGAATGGACTAAACCTAAAGGAGGATTCTATGTCCTCTTGAGAACGAGCAACATGAACATGACCAAGCTATTAGATCATGCACTGAGAGAAGGAGTAGCATATGTACCCGCCCAGTTATTCTACATAGAGAAGCCGGATCCAAGAACAGCTAGGCTAAGTATAAGTAGAGTAAACAAGGAGCAAATGGAGAAAGGTGTTAAAATACTATCAAATATAATAAAGCAATACAGTACATAATATTTACTAGGAGTAGATAGATATGGCTACTATTAAGCCAAGATATAAGCTAATAGGATTACTAGGGCTCATAGGATACCTGCTTGCTATGTTAGGAATAGTTTTAGGAATAATACCATACATCGCAGTACTGGGTTTAGCAGGAGTAATCATTGCCGGGGTAGCTTGGATCATATTAGGGATTGACCTAAAGGACAACTATTATAAGGTATTAGGAGTAGTACTAGTCGCATCAACAATAACATTATTTGCAACAATATACATTTGGGCTTACACCATGGTAGTACAGGTAGTTATACATAAACATGTGTTAACAAGTAAAGAAGAGGTGCTTGAAAACCTCATAGACCAAGTACTACTTATTGCTGCCTTAATTTCACTTATCACGTGGCCAACAGAAGTTCTTCATATAGTAGGCCACTTTAAGGCTAATAGAGACCTAGAGATAAATCTATTCAAGTACTCGGCCATAACCAGGTTAATGACATTAGTGCTTAACATGTCTGCAACATTAATGCTAATCCAGAACATGTATACTAGTAAACACGAAATACTTAAGATAATGGAGGAGATATCAATGTCTATGAAAACAACTATATCTGAAGAAATAATATTCAAGTTAGCTAAGATAATAGGATTACCACTAATACTTACATTCATAGCATCGATAACAATGGTTATTGCAAATACGCTAAGCGCTATAAGCTTCAATAAGCTTAGAGAATTCTTAGGTAGAACAGAGGAAGATATATAAGGTATACACCAGATACCTACACTACCGTAGAGAAGTTCCATAAGATTTTTCGAGAGGAATGGTACATATGTTCTACATAACAACACTTTTATATCTTGCTACCCTAATATATAGTTAGCTGGTTAGCAAATAAGTATAGCCAAGAGCTGATCCCAGTGAAAAAACTGGAACAAAACCATAGTTCCTCAGATCACCATTTACTACTAGAACTCAACAAGAAAATGGATAGAGTCATATCATTATTGGAGAAAATACTTAGAACCCTTGAAACACAAACAAAGATTAGACTAAGTAAGGAGCTAAGTGAAATAGAAGAATACATGGATGCTATAACACTTCTATCACTTCCAGATCATCTTAGAAAAACCATACTATCATTAGCTAAACTTGGTGGTGAGGCAACAGCAGAAGAAGTAGCTAGAGAAACAGGTAGAGCACGTGCAGTAGAAAGTGCTTATCTAAACCAATTAGTAGCTATGGGCTATCTAGGAAAGAAACGTAAGGGTAGGAAAGTATACTTCTACTTCCCTAAGGAGTAGTCATGACACTTCCTATAAGAATAAATACACGTATGCCCGACTCTATATTCTGAAAAAGAGGAAAAAACCGTGAAACCAAAAACATTTACTATACATTCTCATCGTGGTGGTTCAGGTAAAAGCGTTATAGCTTCTAGCATAGCCCTAGAACTTGCAACGAGAGGCTATAATGTAGTATTAGTAGATATGGATTTAAGAGCGCCAAGCCTATATTACATATTCCATGAACCACCAGTAAAATACTGGATAAATGACTACCTTGAAAACGAGTGTAGTTTCGAGGAAACATTAGTCACCCTCTCAGAAGCATATAGATTAAAAGGTACATTATCACTTAGCTTAGCTAACCCTGATATAGATGCGATAAAAGAGACCTTGACAAAGACAAGAAGATGGGAAATGAATGCTTTGAAAAAACTGGTTAGGATAAGGAAAATCATTAGTGAATTAGGATACCATGTACTAATATATGATACAAGCCCTGGAGTACACTATTCTGCACTAAATACATTAATAGCAAGTGACAACGTTATACTAGTTGTTGTACCAGACAACGTTGATATAAAAGGAGCACTATCATTTATTAGAGAAATATACGATGCAATCAAGATGAAAGCATACTTAATAGTAAACAAGATACCAACAAACGATAGAAATGAAGCACGAGAAATAGCGAAAACACTTGCAGATCAACTTAAAATACCATTACTAGGAGCGATACCATACTATCATGAGGTAGTAAAGTATAATGGTCTAAAACACATGGTGCTAGAATTCCCCCAGCATCCATACGTTGCCGATATAAGAGGTATAGTAGATAAGATATTAGCCTAATTACTATTCTTCACTCTTCCTCCTTTTCCTCTTTAACCTTCTTAGCTTCACGTATATACTTTAGAACTACTCTACGCAACATTACCTCTTTAGGTAGGGTTTCTGGTACACGTAGTAGATTAAAGATGCTAGCTAGTAATAACAACATACCTAATACTAAGGCTATACGATGTATTACCTCCTCAACACTAATTATTGAGGATAATATTGAGCCTAGAAATAACCCGGACAGTATACCTAGTATACCGATGGAGTAAACTATACCTCTAACCCTTCTTGAACCTAGATCAATAAGTATAACCATAGAATACACGTCGACGAATCCGTACGCTATCTGTATTATAGCGAAAACTATTACTGTGACATGTAGTATAAAGCCTATATCATGCATTAGTCCTAACATCATATTACCTAGACCTAGTAGGATGAAACCTGAGATACCTATGAATTTCCTACCAACGCTATCAGCGAGTAAACCCGCTGCAATAGCTACGAAGAAGTATGGCACTGTAGACATGTATGCATGTAGAGTTGCTGATACCTCATGTAGGTAGGGATATAGTAGACTGTACATTACTCCACCTAACGCATAGAATACCACCAAACACACAACAAGACTAGCAACACCTCTGCCTAAGGTACTTCTAATTCTATGAATAGTTAGTTGCTTATCTGTACAAGTAAGCGCATTGTATTTTTGGAATATTACCCCTGACAATATTATTAGTATGGCGACAATGAGCAGAGATAACTCACTTGAAAAAGTGCCTAATTCAAACAATAGATAAGTTAGTAGATTACCAAAACCTATGCCAAGACCATAAATTGCTCCTCTCTTCCATACAGCTACGTTCTCAAAGGCATAGTATGCTACAATAATTGGTGCAAAACCTGAAAGAAAAGCTGATACACTAACAGCTATGTATATTAGGGTACTAGTATAAGCAAATACGAGTAGTAGTATTGAAGCTGGTACACCAATAACGTACGACCAAAACAAGATCCTCTGTCCACACAAACAATCTACTGCTATTCCAGCAAAGAGTACACCAATAGCATGTATTAACAAGAATGAAGTAAACGCATAATTATAGTCGATTACTATCTCATGGGCCTCAACAAGAACACTGAATAATGGGCCCATAAGTGGAATAGAAACAATGAATAACACATTGGTCATAATAAATACTATGAAGGATGTTAACTTAATAGTATTGCTATTAATTGTTCGTAAAAACCGTAAATCACCCCTATTCTACACGTATGAGAGAATTGTAAAAGCAGTATAAATTATTTACTTTTAGGGCCTTGAGATTATGGCAAAATACCATAGAATATTCGTATAGCAGATAGTAGAAACGTAGAAACTACAAAGTTTAAAGGAAGAAAATGTATAGCCCCCAGCCCACCAAGGCTGAGGCCATAACCTAGGAAGCTCCAGGCCCGCCGGGCGACCTGGAACCCCCAGGTTATGGCCTCAGCCTTATCAGCCCCTAGGACTCATGCCTAGGAGACCCCTAGAGGATCTCAAGGGGACAGCCCCGCGGGTAGCTGCCCCCGAGACCCCCTAAGGGTCTCCTAGGCCCCGGCGGAGCCCTAGGGGCTGATCATACTGTGTGGTGTGTGAGGTTCTAATTAGGGGGTGATAGCCAAGGAGCTTAACCCCTCCTTAGGAATGGGCTAGGTTTATCCAAGGAATAGAACTCGGTCAAGAACCATCACAACAAGCTAGAAACCATCCAACCAACCCGAAAAGACGCCCACAACCACCCCACCGAGCCCAGGAGATCCTTGGAACCCCGATCTCTGGGTAGGGGATTTCTTGCTCCTTCCTCCCCGAAGACCCCTATCTTGGAGGCTTTCGGGGAGGGGAGCGTTGGTATTTACCCCCCTTCCCCAGGTCACTTCGGGGTTCCAGGGACCTCCTAGGGTGGTGAGGTGGTGCGGGGTCTTTTCGGGTTGGTTGGATGGTTTCTAGCTTGTTGTGATGGTTCTTGACCGAGTTCTATTCCTTGGATAAACCTAGCCCATTCCTAAGGAGGGGTTAAGCTCCTTGGCTATCACCCCCTAATTAGAACCTCACACACCACACAGTATGGGTGGGCTGGGTTTGGCCCACCCAGTACAGTATTAGTGTTTCGGAAGGTATTTCTATGTAGAGGGTTTTGACTGATATGCTGTGTTTCTTTAGAGTATTGAAGGTAATACCTACTTGAGTGTTTTAACTTAGTTATACGTGTTCATGGGTATTTTTGTAACTTTGATGCTTGTAGCTTTCTTATTGTTAGTTGTTGTTTGAACCATTCTACTACTTCCTTATATTGTTCTTGTACTGTTTTCTGTTTGTATCCATTATTTTTTATTTCTAGTAGGTAGTCAAAGAGTTGTTGCTTAGGCTTACTTAGTATACTTCTAGTTCTTACCAGTTTGTATTCGCCATTCTTCATAATTAAGGTGTAATGTTCTCCATCCAGTAATGCTATCATAGCTATCTTCCATGCGGTATAGTGTTTTGTTGGACTATACTTAGATGCCTTAACCTCTATGTAACACTTTTTACCATCCTTTACTGCCTCAATATCATGTGTTGGCGATGTCACAAGTTTTATGTCCTTAAAACCCATTTGTCTGAGAATCTTAACTGCACGATACTCCATAGCATAGCCTATGATAACTCCCTTCGCCTTCCTCAGAGCATACTCTAACTCATCCTCATCAAGACCTAGCTCGCTAAACAAGTTACTCAATCTTTAACTCACATGACCATAAATTATCCTCAACCCTATTATTTACTCCACCCTAAGTAATACTACATAGTATTACTTTATGAGGGTTCCTAACCCTATACAATATCTCTATTAGAATACGATTTATCCCGTAGAGCTCTAGTTTATTAAATAGTTTCTCATCAAATGTTATCAGCTTCAAAGCCGATGTGGAAAATAGAGAAAAACTTGCTGTAAAGTATTGTCTTAGCAACTAATACATGGATGACCTCCTTAAGTATTCTATGAGGATTCTATACATAATATTGAATTCATTAATATAAAGGGATGTTTACACTAGCTTGGTATAGTGAATTAAAGAGTAAAGCATCAATTACTTGAATTCTCAAGAATTATCTTGAAGAAACTTTAATGCGCTAAGATAAAACACAGCAGATTACAGGTGGGTCCAGTATTGTTTCTGGGTCTTTTTGTTTTCCTGTAATGCTGTGAGACGTATTAGGTCTTCGTGCTCGAGTCTTATTCGTAAGCTTACGTGAGCTGATGGTATCTTTATCCCTTTACCTTTGCTTCTATTTCCCTAACTAGTCGTTCTATTTGTCTTAGTGCTGCTTCTACGTGTTCTCTTAAGCACCATCCCTCGTAGAAGCATATGTGCATAGCATTTGCCTCATTCCATGCATGGCTGACCCACTCTCCTAGCTCATCTGCTACCTTCT
>CAYUVB010000022.1:19461-23995 GCA_964448055.1 uncultured Desulfurococcales archaeon
TTTGCCTCATTCCATGCATGGCTGACCCACTCTCCTAGCTCATCTGCTACCTTCTATGACTCGTTAACCGCTTGTTCTCCCTCCACCAAGCATAGGCTTTAGCAGCTAGTGTTGCCGTACTCCAAATCTTCTCTGCTACTTGACGGATATTACCCTTCTTTAACTCTTCTCGAGCCTCCTCCAATAACTCTTTAGCAGCCTCAATGTATTCTACTGCTCTATCCCTGGGATCAAGTCCCTGGACAAGAACCTCTACAATGTACTCCTCTAAGCTAAGACCAGCTTCTCAGCCTCCCTCCTGACATACTCAACAATACTACGAGGCAACAATACAGCGACAACCATACTTTATCCCCAGTATAGTATTTTCATGTATTGTATAAAAGAGTGAACGTGCATATGAATTGTTGTTGGTTCCCGGATTGCTGAATTCCTTGGGGTTAACCTTCTTCGTATGCTTATAATAATTTTATATAATTTATCATCGGCTTATTCTTGGTGGATCCCCCTTCGCTCGAATCTCATTGATTATCGAGATAAAAATACAGTTCGCTCAGCAGGATGGACATAAACATGCATTGACGACCATAGACAATCACCCTTTATTCATCAAGACTTGGCTCAGAGCAAACTACGAGAACTCCATGCTATTAAGCTAAAAATGTGTGTTTCTTAGCATACTCTTGAACGTATTAGTTATGTTATTGACGTCTAAATGTTGGGGTTACATTATGTAAAGAAGGGGTCCAGCCTTAGAACACCTCTTCGAGAACATGAGATCTGAGAGGGTAGAATGTAAAACAAGTAGAGGGACTGTAGAAAACTCCTATCTAGGACTTGGCAACTCACTACTAAGTACCTAGAGCTGAGGATACCTTCTTTATCAAAAGTATTAGAGGAGCGCAGTGATGGTGATATATCATCAATGGGAATACTAGTAACCATTAGTAAGAGAAGTAACAATGCCATTTCAGAAGAATGTGACTGTACAGTTGTTAAACCATAATCTTTACGCGAGTTATATTCTATTGGAGTAGCTATGCAAAGGGATCTTGGTTGAAGATATTATTTGAGAGTTAAGGTCTAAAATACCAGTTGCAGTTTAATCTATCCTTTCATAGTATTTAGGGTACTAAGTTATTCTATGAATTAGGGGTATTTTTAGGTTATCGAATGGGATGGGGAGCCGTAACTGTTGTTAACTCATGATGTTATGTTATTAGACGCTATCGCATAGAACTGCTTTGTATTGACTCGAAGTGACCTATGGTACTATGTCTTTTCACCTCCTCTTGTAGGGTTCTAATATCCCATACTTCTAGTGTTGTTTCTGGTACAATTGTTTGGTCTGGTACTATGAGGATTTTTCTTGCTTCTTCGAATCTTAGGAGCTTGTCTTCTACTTCCTTTACCTCTCTTCTTGATAGCTTGTTTTTCCACTTGACCTCGGCGACGAGTTTTACCTTCTTGAACTCTACTAGCGTGATGTCTATTTCTGGTTCTAGGATCTTCACGGGTTTTAGGCCTAGTAGTTCTGCTAGGAATCGCTCCATGAATCTTTCGACTAGTATGGGCATGTAGTGGTCTAGGATTTTCTCTATGTAACTCCATGTGAGGGGTAAGTCGAAGAACCCGTATTTAGCGTTTAGGTAGTATTCTATTTCTATGAGAGGGGATACGTGTCTGTAGTAGCTTTTCCTCTTCTTCCCCCAGACCTCTATTCTTTCCAGTAAACCCGTCTTCAATAATATGTCGACGTACTTGGTTATATGGGATGTACTTGGCTTTGGTATCAGCCTTCTCGCGTAGAGGTATGAGGCTATCTCGGTTAACCTGTTCTTGCCAGCTGCTACTGCTTCAAGTATTGCATCGTATCTACGGGTATGTACCTGGTCTTCCTCATCAAGTATCTCTCCTACTAGTGACCTTGCAAACTCTTTCCCCGAGAAAACTATGTCTTTGAGACTCCTCCCTATTAGTGTTGGTTCTTGGTAGAATACTAGATGTTCTATTAGCTGTTTCCCCTCCATAGACCACTCATGGCTTAACAGCTCTAGAGGAGATAGTAGGCCTACATGTCTTATCGAGAATAATCCTTTGAGAGGGGCCTCAGATCCCTCCATAAACCTCTTATAATAGTGCATGGTCGAGGTTATGAACACAATGTTTCCACTACAAACCCCTGCCTGTATAGCATCGAATAGCCTTGGCTCAGCTCTATGGAACTCGTCAACAATGATATTATCTTGTATCCTACAAATCCTTATAAAGGTCCTAGTATCAAGCTCTTGGTCTTCTATGGGATCATATATTATCCCTCCCTTCCTAACAATAAAGTACTGATAGTGTGGTAAAACATATCTCGCATAGAATGTTTTCCCAGTCTTCCTCCTACCATATAGAAGCCTTCTACCACTCATACGCAGGAACTCTTCAAGCCAAGGCCTCCTAACTATAATACTCACAGTATGATACCACCAGTATGATACTAAGAGTACCCCAGGCTAAAAACCCTCACGTACGTAAACTAGGCAAACCAAATAACCGTAGAACAAGCTATCGGGACTCCACAATATGGGTTAATGTTATTTGTGTTATTAGCGTTGCCATTACTGATGTTGTTAGCATTAACGTTATCTTTGCTGTAAGGTCTAGTTTCTTGTCTAGACCATCTATTCTCTTGGATAACTCGGTGTATGCTCCTTCTAGCCTAGCCATACGGTACTCTAGGCTAGTTATCCTCTTATCTAGTCTTGCTATTTCTTTTTCTTAGTTCTCCTATGTCCTCTTTGACCCTTTTCATCTCCACAACGTGATATACTATACACTGAGAATATGGCAAACATCACGAGGGCTAAGAAACTCCTCCACCACCTACACCATCAAGACATAAAACATATACAATCATATAAGCCCTGTTATGGCGTATCGCTGACATGCCAAGTAAGCACAAGCGATATTCAAAATGATATTATCAATGACCGTATTGCTTCATATACGATACGCCATAGTACGGAATTTAAGGTTATGAGTATACATTAATTCAGTATTTTATGTTTTACAAGCTTCAAAATACATCTCCTACAGTAATCAATGTTTTAGGAATATTAGACTTCCTAAATGTTTCAGTTAGAGAATATTGTTGTACGCATAAGTTATGATTTTGGGTTCCATGTTAAGGAAGATACATAGATGTAAGGAGTTTTATTACCGTAAAGTATGTCTATGTAGTTCCACTATGGTGTTGTATTTTCTCCTTTACGTACTCTAGCACTTCTTTGAGCACTCCTTCAATGTTTCCAGGATAATGATATGGCCTTACTATATGGTCATGTTTTTCGTGGAAGTGATGAGGAAACGTTGATAGATGCCTATGCATGTCATGAGGCGTGTTGTCCCATCAATATATGGTGCCATCTATGTGGCGTCTCTCCCAATGTATAGCATATCTATTAGATAGCCTTCGTGAAATCCATACATCAATAAAGCTTTCATCAATGAGATATATCCTTAATTTACCATACACTATCTCTGCATCAATAACTATTTCAGGGTATAGGCTTATAGCAAGCTCTCTAAGCCTTTCAAGTAACTCATCTACACTACTATGTTTGCTCACTTTTCTATGCCTCTCAATTCCTCTAAAATCTTCCTCAACTTCTCCTCACGGTCAAGTAGGTAATCAAGACGTGTAAGATCCTCAAAGACTTGTGATTCTTCTAGTTCTCCTCGCCTAATCTTATTATCAAGCTCCTCAATACTTGATACACCATACCTAGCCATAATGAGTTTTAATTCTAACCTAACCCGTCTAAGTTCAGATAAGATATACTGACGTAAGGCCTCTCTTTCTAATGCATCCTCCTCAACACCAAGTATCTTAGATACTCTTCTATATAGTAGGCTAGCCAAGTTCTATCACCATAGATCCCAACTATACTCTAAGATACCAAGCCTCATAATTCTAACGCCAAATCTTTAAACCCTAACAATACACTACATCGTAGTAGTTCACTAATAGATAATGCCTGCTTTTTATTGTAGTCTATTCTCACCTTGAACTTTAGATCTTTATCCTCTAACATGAGGCTGAATTTGCCGCAGAACTCCCTTGATACGAACCAGAGGTCTTGCTCAGAAGCTATACTGGTATTCAATAACAATGTTGTTAGTCTATTAACATCGCACTCGTCTCCTCTGCACGATTTAAGAATAGCATAGACAGCTCTAGATACAAAGGTCTTACCAGTATTGTTCGGGCCTACGAAGAGAGTTACTAAGTCTCCAATTCAATGTCTACATGGGCTTGAGGACCATAATCTTCAGCTATGAATCTCATTACCTAGCAAGCCCCAACATAATATGAATTGCTTTTTACTATATAGCTTTTGCAGCTAGACCAAGAGTACATAACACTAAGACAAACATATGATTCACGATAAAACTTTAGATAAACGTTTCTCCGAAAACCTATAGTGGCCATACCAGTAACTAGAGCGCGTAATTCCCGAGGCTCTACGTATTGTCGTTAGCG
>CAYUVB010000023.1:0-1609 GCA_964448055.1 uncultured Desulfurococcales archaeon
GTGTATCAGCTAGGAAACCTCATACTATACCTCTTAACAGGTTATAGCATTGATGGTGAAGATGTATTCAAGAAAGACCATGTGCAACAAACACTAGGAAAGGTAGCTAACACCAAGCTTAGGAGTCTCTTATTCAATATGCTAAGACCAGATCCTGAGGAAAGACCGAGCATGGACGAAGTATTAAGGAAACTCGTAAAAATTTACCATGAACTAGGATAGCAGGCTTTTCTGGCTAGGGCATGAGTTTATTACTAAGTGTTTTAGGATTAGTTATCGTATTGGTTCATGGTGTTTCCTCTAGGAATTTTACTCCTAGTTTTCTTAGTGTGTCTTGTACAGGCTTCATTTCCTTCTCTATTTTCTTGAATAGTGGTGTTGCGTGTAGTGTTTCTGCTGTTGCGATAACATAGCAGTCCGGTAGGGCTATATGTAAAAGTTTCTTTAGCTCACCTGCTCTCAAGGCTATGTTTTCGTCAATACCTATTACCTCGACTTGCCTCTTAAGCCACATAATATAGTTTAGTGCCTCATTGTTTGGATCAGATACTTTTGCTACCTGATATATTCTTGACGCTACGTATAGTGTTTCACTTAATGTAACATAGCTAACGTATAGTTTAAGTTTACCAGTAGCTGCTTCCTTGAACAATTTCTCAACTTTACTCCTATACGGAGCTTTCCTCACTATATACTCTACTAGAACGCTTGTATCAAGAACTAGACTTGTCTTCCCTAAGGATTCCACTATGTTTCACCCTTTCAACCATGTATTCCTCACCAAGTATCTTTTCAACGAGTTCTAAGTCAACATCAACTACCATTGGAGGCTTCAACGGTTTTATGATAAGCATGTTCTCCTTAGCCTCCACTACTACTTCGCTATCCTCGTTTATACCAGAAGCCTCTCTTAGCTTCTTAGGCAAGATCAATACACCCTTTTTCCTAACCCTTAGAATCATCCGCAAATGCTCGCCCAGAGCAATAAGGGTTAAACTATGGGATAAAAGGTTAACTCATACAATAAGGGTTAAACCACAACAGAATTTAATCTTCACATCAAAGATGTTTGAATTATTGATATAACTAGTTATACTTTCCAATGAAGAAATCTTTCATGCTATAATTTATCCACTAGCAGCTTCTACCTCAGTATTTCAATAGTATATTTACTCAACCGTAATTATGAAACTTAGGATATTTGTTCCAAGTCTATAATAATGATGTTTATCTTGAATAGAATTTCTTGTAGATGAATGCTAGTTGGTTCAAGGTTTCATGGTTAGATATATTGTTCTGTCAATGAATGATATAGGTAGGTATAATGTGTTGGCATTAAGTTAAGGGTGTAGCTAGTGTTACATAATTTGCTGATATTGTTCGCTGGTGCTATTGGCATTGGTTTCGTTTCAGCTATTACTGGGATTGGTGGAGGCAGCTTAATGGTACCGTTTATGGTATTGGTGTTGAACTATGATGTGAAAGTAGCCATAGCTATAAGTCTACTCTGTATTGTGGTAACTTCATCCTCAGCTGCTAGTACATATCTTAGGAGAGGATTAGTTAACATGGATATTGCATTGCTTTTGGAGCCAGCTACAGCACTTGG
>CAYUVB010000023.1:1709-7090 GCA_964448055.1 uncultured Desulfurococcales archaeon
CTACCTATTAAGGTGGCTGTCGCAACTAGTTCCTTTATGGTTGGTTTGACTGCTGCTAGTGGCGGGATAATATACTTAACTAGAGGGTTAACAGATCCTCTATCCGTAATAGCTCTAGCACTAGGTATAGTACCTGGAGCAATCCTAGGTGCTAGATGTATGAGAAAGCTTAAGCCAAGAATTGTAAGGATTATCTTTTCATCTATATTACTCTATGCATCAATTAGGTTGTTGTACTCTATACTTGTATAGGTGTGGTGAAGCATAGTGTACGAGGTTCCATCAATTATTTTAAGATATGGAGTACTTGCTGGCTTGGCCTTAACATTTGTGGGTATTATAGTTAATCAAGTACTACACATAAACACTATTATAATGCTTGGTCTACTAACCATAGTATTAACACCTTTAGTATCGTTATTCACTATAAGTGTTCTGCTACTGTTAAGGAAAGATATCTACGGCTTTATCTTATCCCAGCTAGCAATAATCATCATACTAGCCTCTATAATAACATCACTCTACGAGTAAGCATAATCTAGTTGGCGCCACGTAGCTAGTCTTATGTTAGAGCAGGGACAATATACGCCTTGGTAGTTAAGTGGGGACGAAGACCTTTATGAATAAACGGACCCGATAGGTTATTTAGTACGTTCTTGGCTTCATAGTGTCTGGTGCTTAGACGATTTGACGATACGTGTTATTTCATTTGATTGTTATGGTACATTGTTTGACTGGCTGTATGGTATTCGTAGCGTACTGGAATATTTGTTTAAACGTGATGTACTAGAGGAGTTCTTTGAATGTGAACGCGAGGAAATATCAACGTTTAAGCATTATTCAGAGGTTCTATGTAGATGTCTTAGAAGACTTATGGAGAATTATGGGTTAACTTATGATGATAGATACTGTGAGGCACTGGTATTAGCGTTTGCTAAGTCCCCTCCGTTCCCAGATGTTGTTCCAGGGCTACGGTTACTTAAGGAGAAAGGGGTTAAGACTCGCTATTATATCGAATACTGAGTACGGGCTTATAGGTATAACATTAACGGGTATGAAGGAATTCTTTGACTGGATTATAACTGCAGAGCACACGGGATATTATAAGCCCCATTTAGAGGCATTTCGTAGAGCATATGACTTCATGGGTGTTAGCTTAGATGAGGTTTTACATGTACCTGCGTATCCATATTATGACCTTGAACCTGCAAGAAAGCTAGGCGTAAAGACATTGATGATCGATAGGTATGGATATAGTTGGAGTCCTAAGGTGAAGAGCCTAGAAGAAGTAATAAATTATATTAAATAGGAGCTAGGTACAAGGCTTTATCACGTCATTGTCGCATAATTCCTTTATATCTTTGTCACTATATCCTAGTTCCTTTAGAATCTTTATTGTATGTTCACCTAGTAATGGCGGATACTGTTTACTCATAGGTCTCTCATTATTTATCCATACGGGATATACTAGCTGTGGAATCTCGCCTAGAAGAGGATGAGATAATTTAGTAACTATTCTACGTGATTTTACGTGGGGGTCCTTGAATACCTCATCTACTTCGTAAACCGGTGCTACTGGAACACCATATTCTCTAAACAACTTAATCCAGTAATCTCGTGGCTTCTTTGAGAATATCTCTTGTAGTATTCCTATTAGTTCTTCTCTATTCTTTACTCTGTTAGGGTTTGTTTTAAACCTTGGATCTTCTGCTAGTTTAAGTTCTCCTAATGCTTTACAAGCTTTCTCCCATAATCTATCATTAGCTGCTGCTAGTATGAAGTATTTTCCATCACTAGCTCTAAACGCCTGGTATGGTACTATTGATGGATGCGCTGAACC
The DNA here is from genome assembly GCA_964448055.1 of uncultured Desulfurococcales archaeon. Lineage (GTDB taxonomy): Archaea > Thermoproteota > Thermoprotei_A > Sulfolobales > WANQ01 > WANQ01. The sequence continues at coordinate 3,550 of CAYUVB010000023.1, forward strand.
CATTCGCTTAGGTTTCCTACCTGTCATTAAGCATATTATTGGTATGTAGACCATTGAGTATATAGCTGTATCATACATTGGTACCTCTATATAAACCGATCCCCTAACCCTACCCTCCCTTTTAGCCAATAGAGCTGCAACTATGTTTAATGCAGCAAGATAACCAGTCATCACATCGAATAATGCAAAGCTTACCCTTACTGGCGGTCTCCCTTCTTCACCTGTTGAAGCCATTAATCCACTCAATGCCTGTATGATTATGTCATAGGCTGGTAGATCACGGTAGGGCGTGTTATCTAAGCCAAAGCCCTTAATACTACAGTATACTAGTTCTGAATTCACCTTAAACAAGGTGTCTGGATCTACTCCTAGCTTCTCCCTTACACCTGGTCTATAATTCTCTACTACTACATGGGCTTTACTAGCTAAACGATAAATTATTTCCCTACCTTTACTTGTCTTTAAGTCCACTACTATGCTCTCCTTGCCACGGTTTATACTTGAGAAGTACGCACTAAACCCCTTTACATGAGGTGCCCAGCTACGTGTCTCATCGCCATAGGGAGGCTCTACTTTTATCACTCTTGCACCTAGATCAGATAATAGCATGGTAGCAAAGGGTCCTGCAAGTGTATGGCTTAGGTCAAGTACTAGTATTCCTTCTAAGAGCTTAACCATGATGTTGCACCCCAAGTTACTGTTTCGTCTTAAGAGTGGATAACTATAAATACTAAGTGTCTTAAGTCTATTAGCAATGCTCTAAACCTCCTCTAAGGAAGATCTTTGGGTGGCATGTGTTGTTAGAGTTCTTGTCGGCTTTTAGTGTTAGACTTATTGTTGGTGTATTGTTCCTTGTAGCAGGGATCATATCTTATCATATGCTGGGTAGTAAGGGTTTACCTATACTAGTATCAATTGGACCAATAATCTATGGTTTATGGACTTTAACATCGGCGGTAATTAATGTCTTCATACTGTATCAGGTTATACATAATGATCATCAGCGTTTAGTCCACTTAGCATTCTATAACAGTATACTATCGTTCATAAGTATTGGTGTACTAGTAGTATTCGTAGTATTGTTCATAGTAGGTATTAATAGCTTAGCTGAGAAATGTAGAAAGGTTCAGGAGGAAGGTTAGGGAATATTCTCTTGAGAAGTACTCTACCGTAATCCTTATCATTTAATGCTCGAATCCTATTGGTTTAGTATTTACTCTTCAGCACATGAATGTGTCTGAGAATGGTTATTCCCACCTTCTCTACTCATCTTTACAATAGTTTCCTTTACTCATTCCATCATTTTATATTACTGGAGTTGGAAATATCAGTGTAAGCATGTTACTCGTATCTTAGTGCTACTGCTGGTGGGATCTTAGCGGCACGGTATGCTGGGAATATTCCACCTATTATCCCAACTAATACCACTATGCCTATGGTGTTAAGGATTAGATCTGGTGTTATCGCTGGCGGAGCTGATATTACTACATTTGCTGTCCCGGCTTCTATTACGAAACCTCTTGACGCGAGTATGTGAGCTCCTATAACACCTAGTGTTATTCCTACACCTCCTCCTATGAGGCTCATTACAAGGCTTTCAGAGAGTATCATGAATAGCACTTGGTTATTAGTAAAGCCTACAGCTTTCATTACACCTATTTCTCTAATCCTCTCTATTACAGAGGTTATCATTGTTGCAGCTACACCAGCTACGGCCACAGCAAAGGCTGCTAAACTTGTGGAGAACGTTATAAAGTCCATTGCACCTGTAATAGAGTTTATCACCTTTGCTATACCTTGGAATGAGATCACATTAACATTTCCACGATACATTCTTCTTATACTGTTCTCTATTTGCATTACTAGTCCACTATTCTCAGCTAGTATGAGTATTCCGCTCCATTCCTTGAGTCCTAGTAACCTCTTACCTGCTTCCGGGCTTAGGAACACAGTTGTATCGGGGCTAAGGAAGAATGCTCCACCAAATTTATCAAGTATACCAGCAACTAAGACGTTAACTCGTTTTACCTTGACTTTGCCTCCAGCTTCAACTGTATATATGGTTAACGTTATTGTATCTCCTACGAAATATACTTGATTACCGTTCTCGTCGAACGCTATATCGTATCCTATAACAGCTTTCACTATATCGCTTTGAGACGGAATACTGCCTTCAAGTAATTCAAGGCTACCTATAGCTTCAAATATCAGGATTATTGGTACAGCGTAGACTATGATCTCTTTATCCTCATCACCTACTTTAACTGTGGCTCTAGTCATATAGAATGGCTCAGCATGTTTGACCCCGGGGATACTCCTTAGGGCGTCAACATCATCTTGACTTAACTTATAGTCTCCTGTAGATTGTACTACTATGAGGTTTTGTCCAAGTGCTTCAAGCTGGCTTGTAACATAGTTTGAGTACCCTCTAACAACACTTGACATGGTTACTAACGCTATTGGACCGATAGCTATACCTATAATTGTAAGTATAGCTCTAAGCCTTCTTTCAGATAATGTTTTAAGGGCTAGTCTTAGTGCATCTATTAAAAAACTTATGTTCAAGGTATGGTCTCCTCAAGTCTTCTTCCATGTTTCTTAAGATAACGGTATAGTAGTAAGGCTATTATACCTAGGAAGGCTATTACTGCGATAACAACTATTAAGCGGGATGTAGGGAAGAATTCTTCCTCGGCAACAGTAGTCGTCTCATTTATTTGTATAACTGTTACTGGTAGGGTTTCGGATACTATATGTATCATATTGTATTCATCACGGTATACTGCTTCTACTCTAACGGTACTTACTTGTGTAGGTGTACTTAATTCCACGCGGAAGGCTGATTGTGATGCGGGGTCTATATCACCTATAAACGATGATGCTATATTGTTACCTGCAATAACTCTAACTTCAACACTTCGAGCAGTGGATAAGCCATAGTTTACTAGAGTACCACTAACAACAAGTCTTCCTCCACGTAACTCTGCTTTTACATCAGATGAGAACCTCATGTCTATAAACGGCTCTATGAGTACAGTTGTAGAAGTATTGAAGACATATTGTTTTCCGCTTACATCACGGTACAATACGGTTATTATCAATGGTAGCGACGAGTACTGTAGCATAGCACCTTCTGCTCCATAAGCTATGCTTGTTGGATTATATCGTAGAGTAAACGTAATGTTTGCAGGTCTACCCGGATACAAGATATTCATGTACTTTACACTATCTACTGGTAAAGCTATTGGTGATTTAGGTATAAGGTAGATATACACGTTGTACATGGGTGAACTACCATCATTTACTATTGTTAACGATAATTCGCCAGTACCATTAACTATTCTAAGAGTCTTAGGAGACCATACTGTAATAACCTTAGTTGAACCAGTAATCCTTATCGGTATTGTGAAGTTTATCCTCCTAACATTACCCCATTGATCTATGAAGTTTAATGTAGCATTAGCATAGTAGATGCCAGTTCTATTCACTAACAAGTTCAATGGTATATTAAATTCTATTATATCGCCTTCACCGAATCTCG
>CAYUVB010000023.1:7190-23650 GCA_964448055.1 uncultured Desulfurococcales archaeon
TACTCTTATTCTAGCACCGCCTGCTTCTACTACATAGTCTACTTTAATCTTCGCTGGATAAGTTCCTGGTTTGACAACTCCTACATTTAATGTGAATGTAGCTGTAAAGGTATTTAATGATTGTATAGGACCAGATATGTATGCTTCTCCTCTACCAGTTACAGGGTTAAAGCCCTTTGGAACCTCTAGTTCAACTAGTATACCGGAGATAGGATAGGGCCATCGATTAGCGATGGTTACAGTGTATGTAGCATTCTCGGTTAGTGGATACACAGGCCAGTTGTTGGTCCAGCCATAGCCTATTATCTCTAATCCTTTGCCACCAGCGTATCTTTCTACTCTTAGCATTATCTCATAGCTAGTATTATCTACTACGTGTACGCCATAGTTTCTAAACAAGTACTCTATAAGTACGTTCAATGATATTATGCCTGCAGAAGTATTGGCGAGATCTAGATGGAATACATTAGAACAAGTGGTACCAGGTGCAAGCGCGCCACAGTAGCTTGTATCCTCTAGTATACTTACACTATTATTCAATGGTTTAATTCTGACTACTACACCATCAGCCGTATACCTACTAGGGTTATAGACGACTATAGTTAGTGGGGCGTTACGATTGTATTCGAATACTGTTGTAGGAGTACGAGTACCCCAATACCACTCGATAGGTATAGGTTTAGGAAGGTATTGCTGAATATCATCTACCACAACATTGAACTCTATGCTCTGAGTATAGATATTTGTTGCACCATTGGCTCTCACAATATACGTAGTATTTAGTACTATGGGGTAGATACCTGGTTTCATGTTCTTATCTACATCTACGTGTAAGTTCAATGTACACGTACTACCGCCATTAACACCTCCTGGACATGTTCCATCTATTCCTTTAATAACTAGTCCTTTAGGAGACGTTGCATTAATCTTCATAGCAGTTATAGCGTAAGGCTTCACGTTCAGTAGTGTAACCCTGATAACTACGTCTTTAGCTGATGGTAGTAGAGGTGAGTATTCTCCACGGAATAGTGTTTCAACTCTTGATAATACTAGTAAGTTCTCACTGGTTTTCACATGTAGTGTTGTCTTAATGGTCTTTGTAGCCTTATAGTATCCTTCACCAAGTCTTATAATAGCGTTTAATTCAAGTATTAAAGGTATTTCATTATACTTTACCTTAACTTCTACTCCTCTAATATCACTTGATACTATATCGCCATAACCTATAGGTCCACGTACTACTTGTATACTTGTATTCCTACCATCACTGAATAGTACTCCACTTATATTGGGTCTTACTATTAATACAATGCTTTCTACATTGTCTATGCTTAAACTTTGGAATACTAAGTGGATTGTGTTACCATAAGTTTCTTGAGAAGCCTCATCCATCCATGTGGCATCAATTAGCGTTACATTCAATCTAGGCTCAAAAACCTCTAATGGTATTGCATAGTATCTTGTAATCCATGTAGTAGAACCATGAACGCTTACTAGCATTTTAACTGTAAACGTGATCGTAGCTATGCCAGGATTTGTTGTAACTATATCTATAGGTTCAGTGCTTATTCTAATTGTTTGCCCGAAGTTGTAGTTCCCGGTAATAGTTATGTTCTTCTTACGTGTATTATCTTCGAATACTAGTTGAGGTGGAAGATTAATCGTTGCCTTAATGCTCTGAATATTTACTGGTTCGTTTACAATGAATTCAATGTATGCTCTAATACCAGTTGATGTAGTGTACGCTCTACCACTAGTCCAGCCATAGCTTACTACTCTTAACGGGTCTCTTCCATATGAATACACTTCTACAATTATCGGCATAGTAATATTGAATTCACTATAAGAGTTATCTCTACTCCTCACAATACCGTTCATAATCAATTTGAACAAGTATTTCCCAGGTTTAATATCCTGGCTTATGTCTATTCCAGTAAACCTTATGGTCGTATAACTTCCACTACCAATAGTTACCCCCTCAATAGTTAATTCTCTAGGACTAAAGCCTTCAGGTAACACTAGTTTTACGACACCATCGGTAACGTCTACAACATCATTATTTAACAATACTATATTCAAGGTTTTACTAGCTGAGCCAGGAAATGCTCGTCCATTATCCCAGAATACTTCAACTACATCTATGTATGGCTTCCTATGTTTTAACTCTATTCTAAGAACATAGTTTTGTATAGACCAGAACTCAGCTCCATCACTTGAACCAAATATTGTTAAAGTTATGTTAAGCTCCACGTACCTTGTCTCATTAACTACTATGGGGTCAGACTGAATAGTTATATAGTCACCATAACCATAGGGTCCTTGAACTATTGTTACACTCTTATTAGTACCATTTATGAACGTTGTATTAGGTGTTAGTAATTCTATAAGTGATGTAATAGAGTTAATCGTTTTTGTATCCTTGCTTTGAAATACAACGTATATCCTCGTTAGCTTCGTATTATTTGATGTAATATATGTTGTTACACCATAGTCTATTAGATCCAAGATTACCTTCGGTGCAGAATCTATTGTTATGTAGAAAGTGGTATCCACATAATCATCGTATACCACTCCATCATCCGTTCTAGCTGTAACACTGCCATGTATCGTAACCTCGTAGTTCTTGCTGGGATCAGCACTAGCATTAATGTCTATGTTTGATATCGATATAGTTGTTTTATCATTCTTATTTAATACACCTATATCTACATGTCTACTCCTAGAACTTATTACCAGTTCTTCCGGTAAGATTATTTCAAGATGACCACTAGTTATAGTAGAATCGCCTCTATTCTCTAACACTATATTTAATGTTACACCTTCACTTCCTGGATAAGCATCAGGGGTCCAATAATAGTCTATAACCTCCAGGATTACTGGAGGATAAGGTGAGACCTTGATTGATATACCCGTAAGCGTCTCTGTATAAGAATTTGTGGTATTCACTACCTTGTAACTTATATCAATACTTAGTGTATACGTTCCCGGATTAGTGGTATCAAGTACATCTATGTAATACTTGAATATTACGATGTCTCCAGGTTTAACTACTTCATAAACAGTATCGTTGACATCGTAAGCAGCAGAGCAACCACTATGACCTCTTGATATAGTGAAACCTGAGGGTAGATTAATACATCCTGTTATACTATAGATTTCATCTAAGCCTGTATATTTTACCTCTACTATTAGTTCGACATTCCTGCTACCTGGGTATACTTCTTCTGTGCCGGCGGACGATTTGTAATGACTTGATATAACTGTGAATGAGTTCGAGCTTGAGTATGCTATAAGGTGTGATAAGGGTAGGATAAGTGAAGTAATTGTTAGAGATAAGAGGATGAAAGTATATAGTGTTCTCGTTTTATCCATGATTTTACACCTGGCAGAGTCGCTTCTAGATCCCGTATTGGTCTATGGTGTGTATCTGCAGATATACTTTATAAGCTTTAATGGCTTTACGATCTATTAGAATGTTAAACAGTGTTTATGATACATTTATCAGGATCGGGATCTAGCGTACCAACGATTAAACCATCTCTAAGTAGGTATATCTTACGTGTACAATTAGCTACCTCTGGGTCATGGGTTACAATAATTATTGTTTGCCCCTGCTCATTTAGTTTTAGGAATGTCTCCATAACGGTTTTAGCTGATGCTCTATCAAGATTACCTGTAGGTTCATCGGCAAGGATTATCTCAGGTGAACCAACAATAGCACGTGCGATAGCTACACGTTGTTGTTGTCCTCCACTAAGCTGGTTAGGTCTCTTGTACAACCATGTCTTGTCTCCCCCAACACTAAGTAATGCTTTAACAGCGAGGGGTATCCTTTTATGTCTTGGTAGTCCTCGTGCAATTAATGGTAACTCTATGTTTTCTAGTACAGTTAAACGATTAATTAAGTTGAATTGCTGGAAGACAAATCCTATCTTGCGGTTACGTATGTAGGCTAATTCTTTGTCATTAAGTTTTGAAACGTCAACACCATCAAGTAGAACCCTGCCTTTGGTAGGTCTATCAAGTAGTCCTATCATGTTTAAGAGTGTTGATTTACCACTACCACTAGGACCCATAATGGATATGAGCTCGCCTTTACGTACAACTAGGTTTACACCTCTTAAGCCATAAGTAACTACTTCGCCAACACGATAGATCTTTACAACTCCTTCAAGCCTTATAACTTCCTCAGCATTCTTGGTTATCACTGGTAATCCCTCGGTATCGCTTAGGTAGTACCTACTATTTCTCCAAACGATGTTGTAGCCAGTAAAGTTTTATAAATATATCTGCAGATATACTCCTTAGGAATGACAAGGTATGGGAGGAGGTCTAAGAGTGCCACCACTGATAACTGATACAGAATTCCTAAAGGTACGTGGCCTATTCCGCTACCTAGTACTTTACGTTCTAAGAGAAAAACCATTACATGGCTACGCTATAATGAAGAAGATATCAAAGCTCTTCGACAACGACTATGTACCCAGCCCCGGGGTATTATATCCAACACTCCAGCTACTCGAGGAAATGGGTCTAATAGAATCAGAAAAACATGGTAGGAGAAAAGTATACAGACTTACTCCTAGCGGCAGAAAATTAATAGAAGAAAACAAGCATGAAGTAGAAGAATTCTTAAAGAGAACCAGATATATAAAACAGTTCGCTAAGGAAACAGGACTAATAAAACTAGTAGAACTGGTCCGTAAACTATATGAAGATAACACAGAGGTACCAGTCAAGATTAAGGAAGAGATAAGAAAACATATTGAACAAATAATAGAGTTAATGAACAAGGTAATGAGTAGGGAGTAGAGGGACCGTTTCTTCTAGACAGGGTCCCGTTGTAATTACTATTTAGTCACATAGTCATATATACCTCGGGCTCCGAGGTATACTTTGGTGTAAGTATGTATAGGTATCAGGATTTCATATTAGCTACAACCGAGAATCTTCCAGGTTATCGTATAATACGTGTAATAGGTGTTGTTAGCGGTAGTGTTGTTATGGCTAAACACTTAGGTAGGGATATACTTGCAGCTCTAAGGAATATTGTTGGAGGAGAGGTTAAGGAATATACAGAGCTACTTGCACAAGCACGTAACATAGCTATTGAACGACTCGTCGAGCGAGCCAAGAGTATGGGAGCTAATGCTGTAATAGGATTAAGGTTCTCGACATCAGCTATTACTAGTGGTGCAGCGGAAATACTAGCATATGGTACAGCAGTCGTAGCAGAGAAAGAAGGTTAACAATAGCTGTAATTAAACAGCATGCCTACTAGCCTTGTCTACCTATACGTGAGGCTAGTAAAGTGAATAGAAGAATACTTGCTCTTATTGTTTTCTTGCTTATAGCTTTTGGTTTAGCATACTTACTAGACTATCTGGTACTGATACCAATTCTCAAGTCCAGTACTATACAAAGACCTAGTGCATGGAGTACAGGGCTTTGGTTCCTGGTTTTTGGGATAATAAGAATGTATACTCCATTCCTAGGTGTAATTGTTGCACTATTTATACTAGGTTATAGGTTGAAGAGAGGGCTTATAGGCTATGGTCTTAGAGGTGGTCGCGCGGAATACATATTGGTTGGTATGGCTATACCCTACGCAATATACCTTGTATCATTAGCCTATGGTCTATTACTAGGCTACCAGATAGTTAATCCAGCAGCAATGATCTCTAAGATACAGAACATAGAGTTAGGTGAAATGGATCCAAATATGATGATAGTACTTATGCTCTTATCAGCAGTATTCAATGGTTCAACGATTAATGCTCTTGCAGCACTAGGAGAAGAAATGGGTTGGAGAGGATTCCTTCTCGGAGAACTTGGCGAGAAGCTAGGCATGTACTTCTCAGCGATTATTATAGGAGTTATATGGGGACTATGGCATGCACCACTAATACTAGTAGGATATAATTACCCACATCATCCAGACCTTATAGGCTTAAGCATGTTCACGCTCATATGTATAGTTTGGAGTATAATATTATCTCAGCTGAGAGTACTTGGTAGAAGTGTGATACCGTCAAGTATAATGCATGGGAATATAAATGCTGTTGCGGGGATGATATTACTAAGCTTTAAAGGAGATGAAATATACACTTCCCCCGTAGGATTACTTGGATTAGTAGCTTCAGCTACAATAGCATTACTAATAGCATTATATATGAGGGGAAAGAACTATAGAGTAGAATTCTATGAGAAGGGTGAAGAAGTATTTGATAATGTGGAGTATTAAGCCTTGGACAAGAGTAAGTTAAACAAGATAATAGAGAAGATATTGAAGGATATACGCATAGGTTTTTATCAATTAATAGTGCTTAAAATAATAGTGGATAAGGGTCAACTACATGGCTATGCCATACGTAAGGCAATTCAAGATCTATCAAGTGGTAGACTTAATCCTAGTGAAAGCACTATATATGATACGTTAAAGAAATTAGAAAAATACGGTTTAATAGAAGGGTTCTGGGCCCAAAGCCCTTTAGGAGGACCTATGAGAAAGTACTATAAAGCTAAGAAGGAGGCAAAGATAGTATTAGACCAAGTGCTAGAGGAATTAGAAGAGTTGAATAAGATAATCAAAGGTAGTAAATATGGCTGAGCAAATATTATCAGCCATATTCTATGCAGTTACATCCATAATTATAGGTACTGGTATAATACTTTATTTAATAGCTAATAAAATCCCACCTAATCCATTTCTAGGATTCCGTATAGGCTATGCATATGTTTCAAGAAGTGTATGGGTTAAACTGAATAGGATCGCAGGACTCATATTTACGCTAGTAGGGTTATTAACGATCGTAGAATCCTTCTTCATTAACTACGAAGTAGTACTATTACTCCTACCAATACAGTTAATAGTTGCAACAATATTACTGGTGGAATATGCTGAAAGAATAGCGGAAAGAGAATTAATTAAGATACCCGAAGGGAAGGAAGAAAAATTGGAGCCTATTAAACCGTTTTATCCTCATATTCTACACATAATAGTACCAATTGCGATGTTAGTTGCCTTCGTATATTTCGCTATAACACTATATCCTCAGTTACCGGAAAAAGTAGCAGTACATTTCAATATACATGACATACCAAATAGGTATGGATCTAAAACCGAAGTATTAGCAACTATTATTGCAGCTCCTGCTATGGTGTATACGTTGCTTTTCTTCTTCATATACCTTGGTGTTAAGAAACCCGTAGCGTTCTATAAGCCTTGGTTTAAGCCTCAAATAGTATATAGAATAGTTAATATCCTTTACACTCTCTTAGCAGTAGTAGCTGTTACAATCACCTTAGCATTAATAGATGTATTGTATTACAATGTATATGGGGAACACGTGTTACCGGTGATGATAATAGGTAGTTTTACTACGGTTGTAATATTGGGGTTAACGCTTTACCTTGTGGTAATAGTGGTAATGAGTGTAAGGAAGAGGAAGATTATTGTTGGAAAAAATATTGGTGTTTAGTAACAAAAAGTCTTATTCTATCTTCTTATCTTCTAAGATATGCTAGTTCTAGTTCTGATGAGAGCATTGTAGGTGTTAATGGCTTCCCATAACTGCCGGTGTATAGTATGTATACGTCTTCTAAGTCTATTATTCCATTACCGTTCATGTCTACGCGCTTCTCTAATAAGGTATCTACTTTTTCTCCTAGGAAGCTTGTAAGTACTATGTACGCGTCAGCTGAGTCTACTACGCTATCACCATTGATGTCTCCAGGTACTGGTGATGACGCTAGGGTTATTGTCGTTAGTGGTTTGGTTGTACCGAATAGCATTAGTGTTGCTATGGTCTTAGCTATATCTGTTTCATGATGTACTCCGCGGAATAGGTCAGATCCCGGACCATAAGCGAATACTATTACTGGTTGACCTGTATGCTTTGATGTAGCCCATGCTATACCTATGTACTTGCTTATTATGTTACCTATCTTTGTTGCACCAGCATAGAAGTTCTCTTGAAGTGCTGACAGTATTTCTTGTGCTTCTTCATCAGTTATAGTTATACCTGTGTACTTCTGTATAACGACTTTTGGATCCGCTCCTCCTTGTATTTCTTCAGCCATGTGTTCTGCGCTAGCTTTTACTCCAAGTAATTGTGTGAAGTTAATTACTTGTCCATAACCATAGCCTCCTACAGCTAATCCTCCGGTTTCATGGTCTGCTACTACTATTACTAATGTATCACCGCGACTTAGAGCATAGTTTAATACTAGTCCTACTACCTCATCAAATTCTTTAGTTTCTGCTACAACTGATGGAGCATCGTTACTATGTGCTGCATGGTCTATTCTACCACCTTCGACCATTAAGAAAAAGCCGTTGGGATTATCATCTAGTATGTCTATAGCCTTTGCAACCATGTCAACAAGGCTTGGCACGGTCTCGTCTCTATCAAGTACGTAGGGTATATGACTCCATGCGAATAGTCCTAGAACTTTCTTGGCACCCTTTAGTTCTAGTAGCTGAGTCTTATTGAATATAACTGCGTATCCTTCCTCACGAGCTTTCTCTAGTAGTTCTTCCGAGAAGCGTTTAAGCCCACCGCCCATCAGTACATCTACGCCATGCTCTATTAATTGATCAGCTATTTCAACCTCCATTTCTCTATCAGGTACATGTGATGCAAATGCTGCTGGTGTAGCATGGGTTATTCTAGTCGTTGTTATGAGGCCCGTAGACTTGCCAAGCTTTTGTGCAAGCTCAAGTAATGTCATAACACTAACTAATTTACCGTTAACCGGGACCATTGATATCATGCCGTTCTCGGTCTTAACACCGGTTGCAAGTGCTGTACCAGCTGCGGCAGAATCGGGTACTTCGCCGCTCAATGTATCAGTATATACTATTCCTATGTCAGTGAAGTATTCTAAGGCTAATTTACCGTATGCTAGCTGTGTTAAACGTATATGTGATAAGCCCATACCGTCTCCTATTAGGAATATAACATTCTTTACCTTCGTGGTAGGTTGTTGATACGTAACGTTCGTGTATGCTAGTGTTGTTGTAGTGGCTAGTATAATTAACATTAAGCCTATTATAGCTAATACACGGTGTATCCTAGCCATAGAATACACCTTGCATTAAAACAATACACTGTTACAACAGATAAATTTTACCTTTAACCACTATATGGGACGTTAATATAAATACTTATGAAATAAGGGAGAACACATATTAACATAGTAGTCTCTTCCCACTAGATCTATGAGTAATACTTTTTGTCAATAGAAACAACGCCTTTAATGACTACATAGTAATGACTACATTTGAAAAGGTATTGATAATTATGTCTAGTAAAACAATAGAAAAGCGTATTACATGATCATGCAACAAGGGTTCTAAGAGAAAATAGGGCGTATCTAGGTAAGTTGTCGGAAAACCTGAAGCGAGTTAAAGATTATTGAATGAAGTATTTCATGAGGTCCTGGGCTATTGTGTATGTTTCTGCTATACCCATATTCGATATAACTGTCATAGACTCTTCATATATTTCAAATACTACTTCTCCGCCTTCCTCTAATTCTACTCTAAGGTAAACCATACGATATTCCTCATCATCATACAACATTACTCCCTTGGATAAACTAATAGATTTGATTTTGCACTCACATATTTTTTCGAAGATTTCTTTAGCCTTCCTAACATCAAGAGAGGCTAAGTTATTTACTAATACACCTATTTCTTTGCGCTCAAATTCAGCTATACCATAGCAACGTGATAAATCGTTGAATAGATATAAGCTTAATTTAAAGGTTGAGCACCTCTACCTAAAGTAGAGAAGAGGTATGTAATAAATAGTTGTATATATTTCGCAATTCGCAAACTAGCTATATGTTAACCTAAAGACTTAATTCTGCATATATTTCAAAAACCTAGAACTAGGATTGATGATACCTATGATGTTTGAACTTAAACTAAACACGTTTAGACATAAACTTTAAGGTATGAATATGGGTTACTTAATGGTCTTTGTACTATTCCTTATAGGTCTTACACTATACTTGTACAAGCAGTTTTCAACACATTACTTTTCGGTATTGATGGCCGTATTACTGCATTCAAGTACATAACCTATTAGCTAATGGTCAATTAAAGTATGCTGACCCTCCATTAGCCTTCTACATCCTAGGACTCTTTTCAATAATCTTCAATAACATAGTAGCTGGTATAAAGTTTAGTTCAACAATAGTAGTGCTAGCCACTATATTCCCATTGTACTTACTAGTTAAAGAATTAACGAAGAGTAGCCTACACGGGATTCTAGCCATAGTATTATATGTATTTTTCTCCATTTCTTGTACGAATGAGTTTTGATCTTATAAAGAATGCTATGGGTTTATTATTCTTAACATCGTTTATACTATTCTATGTACTTATGCTGAAAACTGGTAGAAAGGTATATATGTTATTATCTATTCTTATGCTTGTACTTACAGGTCTTACCCATATACTTGACTATGGTGTTGCGCTACTATTTTTAATACTAAGCACGATAATGTACCAATAATACTAGTATATGATAAGGTTAACTTAATCACACGTAATGCAAGGATGGTTAAACCTAAGATACCACCAATTGCTAAACCCTTCTACATTGGAAGATACATTGAAGCTTATATCATGCCTCCATGTCCATGATCTTTACTCTGTGCAATTGTGCGTTGATGATTTAGTTAAGCTTCTTGAGGCTATGAATTAGTGTCCAACAAGAAAATCTTAAACCTCTGCAGTGTAGATATTATTTATCTTGGCGATGAGGGGGTGGCCCCCTCAACGAAGCTGCCGGACAGCTGATGATTGACCGGAGGACCGTGAATGAGAGAGGCCACGGGCCGAGCCGTTATTAGTTCTTCTCCTTGCTCTCCTTGTTGGATGGCATACTTGTTGGACCTTCATCTTCTATACATAGGTCTTCCCTACATCTTATTTCATTGACTTGTGATAGGTTTATAGTCTTCGGTATATGTAGCAACATATTCATTAAGGTTTCCCGTAGTATTCTCCTTGCCTTATATAGTGTTCTTAAGCTATTGAGAGCTCTCGGTTCATCTATTCTACGGATTATTTTCTCTATATTCTCGTCACAATGTACTAACGCCATAGATAAATGCTTTATCGTACACCAAAGGTTTTCTGCACCTCCTCTAAACTCTCCTCCACTACCTTCACTACGTATACCAGCATAATCCAATAATACTTGCCCAATATTCTTTCTAAGAATCCTCAGTTCATCTATTAGTGTAGCTAGGGTGGGTTCTCCTAGCTCAGCTTCTATTTCTAGTAGATGTTGTTCTGCATGAGCTATATGTGCTATGAGGTATAGCAATTCCTCTATAAGCGCCTCCTCCCAAACACCAGACTTCACGGTTCCCATACCCCCTATACCTTTCTCCTTGACACCTGCCTCCACTTCCATCCCTTGTCACCGTAATGGTTTATTAATAGGCTACTAAGACTACTTGCCATTATTATCTACATGTATACAGACAGTTAAGGTAACCTTCTTACCAATGAATTCCTTGAACATTTCCCGGTCTTTAGCTTGAATATAAAACCCTATCCTATTTTTACCCAACTTTACAAGCCTAGTAGTGATTACGAAGGTCTTTAGGCATTCAACCATTATACTAACACCTACTAGTGTTTTGACTGAGAAATCTTATAAATCTGACTGCAACTATACTAGCAGGGGACTGCATAATGGCTGTAGAGGATAAAGAGTTAGACAGGATACTGAATAGGCTAGCTAAGTCCATATTGTACGGCAAGCTTAAGAAAAAGGAGGAAGAACACATGGTCAAGCTAAAGAGAGTTGATGCTACATCACTGCATGGAATATACGTTTATGATAGGGCTGAAAACGTATGGGTACTTAAACATGTTGATGGAGAGGAGTTTAAGCCTTGGAAGGATGGATTCTATGTAATATACTTTGATAATACCCGTTGCCCGGCATGCAGGATATACGACCTAGTATGGTATACATACATAGATCTCGTAGGAAGAAGGCTTAGAGATACAGAATTTGTGATAATCCTATGTGAATGGTTTGGTAAGAGATGTAAATCTGCTGCAGCGAGTAAGAGCTTCGAGAAATACGATATCCATGCATCACCTACAACGGTCCTCCTAAAGGTCGTAAATAACGCAATAGTGAAGAGGGAAGACATTAGAGGTGCTAAACCATTAGACGTGTTGATGAAGAAGATTGACTCCTTCAGATCGGGTTAAGAAGGCTCAATTCCTTTTCCTATCTTAAGGATTCTTGGAAAAACCACTTTTCCTTGAAGTCAACAGCGAACCATATAGCTATGTAAATAACATATCGTAGAGGCGTTGAAGAATTGTCTGATTAGCTAAGAAACTTCATAGAGGCAGTAGTAAATGGATGGAAATTATCGGTGAACGAAGAAGATGGAGTACACGTACATAAGATAACAAATGTTGTATATGAGTCATTGGTAAAAGGATAAACTCATAAGAGTAGACTAAACATGAGGCTACATTATATTTAAACATTGTTCCAGAAGGCTTTTCATATATACTTAAGTCTGCTTGTGATTTTTCATTAGTCCTGCCTTCTAGACTAAATTATCCCATTTTCTTCCCTCCCTGTTACACTATGCTTTAATTTCACTCGGTATTATAGTGGTTGTAGACCGCATCTAGCCGTCTTAAAACCAGTCGTTGAGGGATACTGTAGCTTGCATGTAATAGTTGAATATGCGGGTTCCCCGGTAATTGTAGTTCATGGTGGCGCTGGTTCTTGGAGAAGAGTTTTTGATGACCCTGATTATCCTTATAGCTTAAAGGATATCGTAGGACTTATTCGTAGGAGCTTAGAGCATGGTTTCAACGTATTGGTTAAGGAGGGTAGTGTTAGGGCTGTTATCGAGGCTGTTAAGGTCCTAGAAGATTCCGGTATGCTTAACGCTGGGTGGGGTAGTGCTCTTAACTTACTCGGCGAAGCTGAAATGGATGCAAGTCTTATGTCTTCTGATGGACTTGTTGGTGCCGTAGGCGCGGTTAAGTACCCTAAGAATCCCATAGAGTTAGCATACCTTATAGCTAAGGAGACAGACCACGTACTAGTGGTTGGTAATGGTGCTGATATGCTGGCAAAAAGATTTGGCTTACCCCAACGTGAACCACCGCCAGATCACATAGTCAAACGATACAATAGACTAATGTCGGAACTTAGTCAAGGAAAGGCGACCACCCTTAGATGGAGAAAAATACGCCTTCTGGCTCAGAGATACGGCTTACTAGCTGATACCGTCGGAGCAGTAGCATTAGACGAAAAGGGAGTACTAGCAGCAGCATCTAGTACTGGTGGTATATGGCTTAAACATCCTGGTAGAATAGGTGATACTCCAATCACAGGTGCAGGATTCTATGCTGACAGTAATGTAGCAGTAGTAGCTACAGGTTATGGCGAAGTAATAGTAAAGTCCATGGCTTCTAAGACTATAGCTGACTCCCTAGCCAAAGGCCTAAGCTTAGAGGAAGCATGTAGAAAAGCTATAGAAAAAGCCGAGGAAGTAGGAGGAAAAAGAGTTATAGGACTTATAGCAGTTACAAGGAATGGAGAAGTATGTTTAGCATATGATACAGAAGGAATGCCTTCGGGTTACATGTATAAGGGCGGAATAAGAATAATAGAATTGTGAACCAGTCTTATTTCATAATAATATCGTAAGCAAGTTTCTCCTTATCTTGTGTTTAGGATAATGCATCAATGAAACAGTTTAATTATAGACCTTATATAAATTTATAAATATTCCTGAAACTGTTCCATTAGGGATACTGTAATGAGTTCTCCAACTAAGTTGGTTTACCTAGGTTTAACGGCTTTTATGACAGGTATTACATGTATTTCAGCACAATTAAGGTTCTATATTGGGCCAATTCCATACACTATGCAGAATTTTGCTATAGTACTTAGTGGATTAGTGCTTCCGCCTTTCTATGCTTTGCTTAGTCAGTTGTTATATCTGCTACTTATAGCCTTAGGATTGCCTATTGCAGCTAACTTTAGTGGTGGTCTAGGAGTACTGCTTGGTTATACTGCTGGCTACTTATGGGCATTTCCTATAGCAGCGATGCTAACATCTATTTTGAGTAGAATGTATCTGAGAGTTTTCAAGAAGAGCCTGAGGAATATCTCTGTAAAAGATGTAGTACTACTTATTGGATTAACAAGTATAGCCGTTGCACCAGTATACCTTCTAGGATACATAGTATTTCTACACTATGCTATACCTGGATCAAAGCTTTACGCTTGGGCTAATAGTGTTGTAGCAGATCTAGGATATGCTATAGGTGATCCGTTAACGATATTGTTTATTGCATCAGTACTGGTATTTGTACCTCAGGATTTATTAATGGATCATCTATTGGCGATACTTGTTGCACGCGGTATAGCAAGGTTAATGGAGTCTAAAGGTATAGAGCTAAGTTGAAGATTGTAGATATTAGAAACTTAACAGTAGAAATAGGCAATTATAGTATACTAAAGGACTTTAACTTAACACTAGGGGAAGGCGAGATATTATTACTTGCTGGACCTATTGGTTCAGGTAAATCGACATTACTTAAAGTCGTTGCAGGGATTATACCGGATCTCTATCCACGTTACCGTGTTAATGGGCTGGTAAAAATTTTTGGGTTGAAGCCTAGAGAAGCTGTCAATAAGGGCTTGGTAGCTTATGTACCGCAAGATCCTTACTCATTCCTTCTTGGTATATGGGTTAAAGATGAGCTAGAGTACATAGTGAACGAGCCAAATATTCTTGATGGAAAGTTAAAGGAAGAGTTCATTGCTAAGGATAATGTTAGGATAGACCAGTTATCTGATGGTCAACTCTACAGCTTACTTCTCCTAGCTGCTGTAACTAGTGGTGCAAAACTCTTACTACTTGACGAACCTACTGGTCATCTTGACGATGATGGATTACTAGTTTTTATGCAGAAACTACGCTCACTTGTTGATGAGAGGAATATTTCGGCCATAGTAGTTGATCATAGAATAGATGTTCTTAAAGGGTTTGTGGATAAGATAGTCTATTTGAGAGATTATCCTAGAAAAACCTTGAGTTATAAGCGTAGCAGTAGGACAGTTGAAAAAGACGTTGTAGTAGAGGCAAGGGATCTTAGCGTAGGATATGATGAACCTTTGCTTGTAGGTATAAACCTTGTTATTAGGACTGGAGAACTAGTCTTAGTCTATGGCAGGAATGGTTCTGGTAAGACCGCGTTAGCTAAGACGATAGCTGGTATTCTCAAGCCTCTTAGAGGAAAAATAATGGTTAATGGCAAGGTGCTCTACATACCGCAAACCCCTATCTACTGGTTTGCACACGAGACTGTTCGCGATGAACTAGAATACTATTCCAGAGTTTATGGGTTCAATGATATAGATGACTTAGTCGATATGATGAATTTAAGGAGGATACTGGATCGTAACCCCTATACATTAAGTGTTGGCGAGGCAAGACTTCTCGGATTAGCCTTAGCATTCATAGCTAAGCCCAGGTTACTCATACTAGATGAACCATTACTAGGTCTAGACGACTATTCGTCGCAAAACATAGTTGAGGTTCTAGGGGAGCTAGGTTCACCTGGAATAATAGTCATGAGCCATAGTCCTAGGTTGAAAGATATTGCAGATAAATGCTACTTAGCTAAGAATAAGACCCTAATTGAATGCTGACCATAGGATATGTGGCTAACTAGATTGATGGTGATAGAGAACTTGGCCTTAAGAATACTTAGCGGGTTGCTTGAGGTTTTTACACCTGGTTCAAGTAATTATAGAGTTCATCCCTTACTGGTACTTGGCTTTATCTCTATTGTCTCAGTTGTATTATTTCTCGTAGACTATACGGTATTATTGATACTATTTGTGTGTCTGGCTACGATATTATCTATTATTCGTGACGTCATAGTTCTAGCAAAGTCGATTGTGTACTCAATAATCTTTGTCTCTCCCTACGTACTATCAGCAGTAGTTATTCAATGGCTTAGTGGTTTTTGGGATATGCATTTAATCCTTACTGGATGTCTTCGTATGCAATCTCTCATATTATTATCTGTTATAGCGTTATCACTAATAGATCTAGTATGGCTTGTGAAGGTAGTTTCGAGCCTATCTCCTAGTCTTGGGGTACTTCTAGCGTTATCATTTAAGTTGATTTATACTATCTCGCTTAACGCTAAGCTTCTTCTAGAACTCTATGGTGTAAACTTAAGAAGAGTTAGTAGAGTTAGGAGAATACTCCTTGTGACCAGGGCTACAACACATTTATCATTTAACGCCACGTTGTCTTTCATGGAAGCTTTCTATACCCGTAAGCACTTAATCTTAGGAGGGAGGTAATAAAAGGAATTGGATACTGATACAAGGCTTAAAAAACTAATAGAGATATTATCAAGTACGAAC
>CAYUVB010000024.1:0-8261 GCA_964448055.1 uncultured Desulfurococcales archaeon
TACAATACTCTATCGTTATATTTTCAGATACATTAACCAATTTATTTTCTTCAAGCCAACATTTAGGGCATAGCCCTTCTATTAGAGGACTCTTCTCCTCAGAGATACCACATTTTACACAAAATCTAGAAGACTTAGGCATAGCTTAGGCTACCTTGAATTCTAAGACTATGTCCTCTGCTAAGATATTAAACTTTAAAAACATACATGTTATGCTAGGCTCTGGGAGAGATAATGGCCAGGTTATTACTAAGTAACAAAGAAAGCGGTGATTACGAGTTTAGCTTTGAGCCCGTTACAGAAGAGAACGTTGAAAAAGCAGTAGTTAAATTCCTTACAAGATATGGATATGTTCGTAGGATAAGGGTAAATCCGTGTGATTATAGGATTAGAGCTTTATCACTAGCTATACTGGATAAAGATAAAAGAATCGAGTTTAAAGTAGAATGCTGTGATAAACTAGGCTTAGAGCACAAAGAGTTCATCGTAGACAAGGAGGTACTGGTTAAGAAAATAGTGGAGCTATTAAAGAAGGTTCAAGAAGAATACAAAGAATGCGCCAAAAAATATTCAGAGAAACTACTAATATAATGGAGTATTTAGCTCAGCAATTTGATTAATTTTATCTTTGCTAGTAGCTCATAGAATTCTACTAAGTCTTTGAATTCTACAGCCTTAGGGCCATATTCTGCTAGCAATAATACGTAGATATCACTAATGGTATTCTTACCATTAGCTAAGTTTATAGCTTCCCTCATCAACAATACGTTATTTCTTCTATTCCTTTCTAGTATATTCATTAAGTGTTCTGCTACCTCTCTATTTATTCTCTTAACTGCACTTATACTTAGTATCCCTTTGAATGTTTTCAAAGGTCTCCTATCGTCAACAGGTATGTCTGAAGGTTTTTCTCCCATATTGTATTGTTCCTTTAGCTTCTTAGCTAGTTCTAGTGCTTTAAGGTAACCGTAGTGAAGTGATATAAGCTCTATACCTTTGGCATATTGTTCTGCAAGTATTCTGAGTAGGTATTGATACTTGTGTTCCTCTACTTCAAATTCCCGTCTGGCAAGTATCCATTTATAGAATTTATAGGTTAACTGGCTTAGTTCTTCTAAATGTTTGCCTTCAATGCTAGCTAGGTAATAAATACTTGAGGCTACTCCGATAACTATTCTTGCTAATAGAGTTATATCTACATATCTTATATCATCTAGGTCTGTATGATAGTACTTATCAGGCCATTGGTTTATCATTAATGCTGGGGTACCCTCAGATATAAATACGTCGTGATCGCTTCCATCGTTGTACGGTGTTAAATCGTATTTTACCGAGAGGACACGGGTTATTTCTGAGTAAGCACTAGCTGATGGAAGGACTCTTCTTAGAGCATATTCTATGACCGCATCAATATATGTTGGCGTAGTTATAGATGACATTATGTGTGTTAGAATAGAATTTGTTTCGTCTTGTTTTTCACCTATCATATCAAGATTTACTACACCCATTAACTTTTTAGTCATATCTTTTCTAAGTGATAATAGGCCAAGTGTACCATAGTATTCTGGTACCAACATGAAATATAATGTTAGCCTAGGTTTTTCTATAATAGCCTTATCTAACGCATCTATAACTATGGCCGCTACTTCAAGTAAACCAACAACACCACTAGCATTATCATTAGCACCGGGCATAGGGTGACAATAATGTGCTATTACGCCAAAGCCTCTCTCTTCTCTACCTCTTAGTGAAGCAAGTATTACTGGTAGTACAGGGTTAGAACCATATTGTGTATCAACACGTGCTTTAACAACAACCTTCTTACCATCATCTAATAGATTAATAATTTCTTCTGCTATTCTTCTGGAGACACTAATAGCTATTGCTTTAGCGTTTTCCGCTTCTTCTTCCGTTAAGAATAAACCATAATATGGTACAGCATTGGTTGGCACAGCTCTCTTAGTATAAACAAGTATGCCTAGTGCTCCCCGTCTAGAAGCCTCGTAATATACGTCTCTGGCATTACCATATGCTAAAACGAACTTTCCTTTTACATCAACATTTTCATAGTACTTACTATGTGTACCCTTACCTACATACACTACTTCTCCTTCAACCCACCCATTGCTAGGCGGACTATGAGCTATAACCATCGTAGGATGATCATTATACTTCAATAATAGCTTCTCATAAGGTTTTACAATCCATAATTCAGCGTCAAATACATTCCACTCAACAGGTATTTTAAATAATCCTAGATCTGTATCCTTTGTGACATTAATTACCTCTACTTCTAAGCCTTGTTCATCAAGTTTCTTTTTAAGGAATTCGGCTGCCTCTATTAATCCCTTGGATCCTTGAATTCTATGATACCTTGTCAGCTCTTTAAGGTTAAAGAGTATTCTTTGCCTTGAACTCAAGTTGAAGAATTTGTTTATTATCTCATCTAGATACATTTCTAACACTATGTTACCATAGATAAGCGTCAGATTTTAGAATCTTGTGTAAAATACGTGTACAGTAGTCTATCCTCGACTGCATTGAGGTGTACTATGTAATGGTTAAGCCTGAAGAAATACTTAGTATAAGAGATATCGTATCCAAAACTATTTCTAAAGCATATGATGTGGACGTCTATAGTATTAAAATACTTGAGTTAGATGTTAGTGCTAAAGATGGACTAGTAGTTGTACGTGGTGAATGGGATTCAAGCATAGGTAAAGGTAGATTCGAAGCAAGGATTAAGGGGGATGAGGTTTTCTACTTAAAGCTCGACATTTAAGCTCTTGTTTTCTCAATGAACGTAAACGTAGTATATCAAGTATCGAGGAGCTACCCTTACATTGTAGTTCTTTTATATCGTATTCTAGATCAAGTTCTGTGTATACTCCTAGATCGTTTAACCTTTCTTTGGCTTCAATTATACTTCTAGTATTAACAAGATGAGAAGCTATAGCCGAGTGCTTATACACACCTTCTACATCGAATATGAGGGTCATTAGGCTAGCCAATGATAACGTTATTTTACGGGTCCCTCCTCTAATTGAACGTATACCTATAAAGCCTTTGAATACTTCTATGGGGCATTTACTTGCCTCAGTAATAGCACTTTTGAATACTTCCTTCAACACCATTACATCTTCAATAGTTAATGCTATTGCTCCTTTAAAATAGCCGCTAATGGCTAGGCGTGAAAAGTATTCTTCGAGTTTACTTAAGGGTATTTCGCCATCGCAGCCTAAACCGAAAACACCTATGTATGTGTCTACGCCTAGGTTTATGCTAACATGATAGAGAGCTGATAAAGCTAGGTGGTCAAGTAAGGGGCTCCAAAGTTCTTCTTCAAAACCTATAGCAAGTACGTCTCCACCAACATCTACTCCTACTATTACGTCGACATTGTAATCCTCTATTACATTCTTTAATCCTTTATATAATCCATTGAAACCTTTTGTTGCATCAAGTATTATTACTTTCTCATTTAAAGTAGTTGCTACGCGACTAGCTTGAGGTATTATGAGGTTCTTACCATGGTGAGCATAGCTTAAACCATATATTACACCATAGTTATCTCTAATTTCAACTGCTCCATAGAATGATTCAAGGCTAAGGGGGCCCGGTTCTGGATCAACAATGTATCTTTCCCAAGGTATACTTGCTAGATAAGCTCTGACACCTATGCGATGTAATGCAAGGTATAACGGTATGCTACCAATTATATCGCCTCCACCACCAATGCCTATGATGAGAACTCTTCTGGTACTAGGTTTGAATATGCCTAAAATCCTCATTATCCATCATCGTATAAGTCCGAGACCCCTCTAACATATAAGTATATTGTTCCTTGCCATCCACCAGAGTCTTCTATATGAACTGGCCTCCATCCAGGTATTTCGAAATCTAGCGTAATTATACGTGTACCTATACGTAATTCTCTCTTAAGCTTAGGTTTCAATAACTTATTCACGCTTGTTAGTAAATACATGTATACAACCGTTGCATCACTTAATGGTATTTCGAAGAAGTTGCCATGTATAACTTTTACTAGGTCTTCTACGCCTTCTTTTTTAACTCTCTTAATAGCTTTCTCTACTAAATCTTGTCTGATTTCTATGCAAACAGCTTTAGCTCCATATCTTTTAGCAGCTTCTATTGCAACTCTTCCATCCCCGCATCCTAAGTCGTAGAATATGTCTCTGTCACTTAGTTCTACTAGTTTAAATATTCTGTCTATTATCTTATCTCGTGTAGGAACCCAAGGTACGTATGGTTGGCTAGGTATAGCTACGTATAGGAATCCTATATTTAATGCATTGTATGAACTGTAATGTAATAGTCTTCGTATTGTCGTCGCGGCAGCACCTCCACCTCTTTGCTTTATTCTTCAATGCTTTGTAGTACTTATACCTACTCCTTATTCCATAACAATAGTTTAGGTAGAGGAGTAATAATTTTTAAAAAGGGGTTCTCCTATATAGGATTGATTATGCTTATCTCTTTGAGAGTTCTTCTACAGCTTCCCTAATTCTGTCTACGCCTTTTCTTATATCATCGAAACTTGTTGCAAAGCTAAACCTTATGAAGCCTTCACCAGCTTTGTCCGGGAATGCTGTACCTGGTAATACTACTACACCGTATTTTTCAAGTAGTGTATCTGCTAGTTCTTTGGCATTCTTTAGCCCTGTTAGCTTGAGTACGCCTTCTATGTTAGGGAACATGTAGAATGTTCCTGGACTTTTCCATACATCGAATCCTGGTACTTGTTTAAGTAGCTCGTATAGTAGGTCTCTTCTCTTCTTGAATATATCTATCATTTCCTTTATGGGTTTCCAGTCACCTCTTAAGGCTTTAACACCAGCTTTCTGGGCAAAGCTTACAGCACAGCTGTATACATTTACAGCTAGGTCTATTGCTCTATCTATTACCTCATTACGTACAACGACATATCCTAAACGCCATCCAGTCATAGCGAATGTCTTTGAAAAACCATTAACATAAACTACGTAATTCCTCCAGTCGCTATGGCTCAATACGCTCTTAAACTCACCATCGTATACGAAGTTATCGTAGATCTCATCGGCTATGATAATAATGTTCTTCCTTCTGGCAAGATCCATTAGTTCATCTATTTGCTTTGGTGTAAATACAGCGCCTGTAGGATTATGAGGATTATTTAATACTATGGCTTTGGTTCTCTCAGTTATATTTTTCTCTATTAGCTCTATGTCTAAGCTAAAACCTTTAGCTCCACCTTCCCATTTTAATGGTATGTATACTGGTTTTCCTTTGAATAATTTTATTATCTGTGCATATGCAGGATAACTGGGTTCTGGTATAATTACTTCATCGCCTTCTTGAACGTACATTGCCAATGCTATTAATATAGCGGTTTTAGCACCAGTTGTGACAACTATTTCGTTTGGTTTTACATCAGCACCATATTTATTGTTAAGGTATTCAGCTATTGCTTCACGGAGTTCTAGTATACCTGCTGTTTCCGTATAACCAGTAAAACCTTCGTCAAGAGCTCTTTTTGCTTCTTCTCTAATATGCTTGGGTGTTGGAAAATCTGGTTGACCTATACCAAAACTAACTATGTCCATACCTTTTCTTGCAAGTTCTTTTGCTCGTGCTAAATAAGCAAAAGCGCCTTCGCCACTAATATCATATAAGTATTTTGGAACATTGAGCGTAGGAGGACTCGACAATGCTCTTAGCCACCAGGTAAAGTATAGTGGACTAGTTTAAATCTATTTTACCTGGTTAACAAGTAAGCTACTGATCTATACTAGTAAACGTTAATAAGACATGTGTACAATATTCCCTGGTACCTAGAAGGGTATTCACGCAAAGATATGGTAGAGGTAAAGGGATAATCGATGACAACCAAAAAACATGAGGTATTGCTGAGGATTAGGCAATTCAAGCCTAAGGAGCTGGTATTTGATGAAGTAAATATTCTTGGCTTAAAGCTAGTTAATGAAAAATGGGATAAGGTCTTCATAGATATAGATGAAGGAGGGGATATAGAAGCAAAAATCGATGCCCTAGTAGATGATGTTTTAAGGAAATATTCTAGTGAAAGAGAGTTATTCGTTGAAGTTGAGGCTAGCTTACCTGGATTAACCATTAAACGTGGTGAAGGAGATTATACTGGTAGAATAGTGGTATTAAGCCCAAAACCTGTCAGAGTATTCAAGATAGGTATTGTACCTGGTAAGCCAACAAGTAATGCATCAAGAGAGCTAAGTTTGTCCGAAGAGAAAACTAGTACTATGCAAGTTGTGGTAAGTGAATCTCCAGTAGAGAGTGAAGAGAAAGAGGAAGCATCAAGTACTAATAATACCATGGTTCAAGAATCAGCTGAGGAGTATATTTTGAATCCAGAGAAAGCTATATGGCACAACATTGAAGATGACATATATGTGTATGAAGGGTTCATCATAACCAAAAAGGCTTGGAAAGCAATAATATTCATAACTGATAATGGCACGCGTATATTATTACCAGGAGATTTCGAGGCGAAAACAATAGCTGGCGAGAGTGAAGCAAAGAAGAAAGCAAAAAGGAAGAGAAAAAGGAGAAAGAGATCTTCGAAGACTAAGAAAACTAAAAAGAAGCGTAAAACTAGGAAAAAGAAGGGATGAGGACAAACCCCGTCTCGGAATAATTTGATGACCTATGCACCGGTTGCCGACCCTCCCTAAACTCCTCTCTACGTGTTAATCGAGGTATTCCTATGAGAATACTTGTACCGAGTACAGATACTTGGAGAGGATTCCAAAAACTACATAGATACCTAATTATGAGAAAGCATGAGATAACACTTTTATCAAGCGAATTCATAGAAGAATTCGGAAACGTACTAATATACATTAATTCCACTAAATACTTAAATGAAGAAGTTAGAAAACTTATTAGATTTTATGTTAAAAGAGGTGCTAAGTTATTAGTAGAAGTTGTGCCTAGATCACGTAAAGACATTAATGTATTAAATAAACTGTTATCGGGTTACGGAGCAGAGTACACGTGGATTAAAATATATGATCCATTAAACAATAATGGTGTGCCAACAAATCCTATAGCGAACCCAAGCACTATACTAAGATTAGCTAATGCTAGAATAATAGTTGAACAAGCATATCATTTAAGGAATACTGTATCAATACCTCTTCTCATGGGTCATAAGTCTGCCCTTGCCATGAACCCTGAAAGTAATGAAGTAATACCATTTCCTAGAGGTACTGATCTAGTTTATGCTGTTGCAAGATTTAGTGAAGATCAAGGTTTACAAATTGTATGTTTTAGTGGCTATGTATTCCGTGATACAGTACTACAAGGTGATAATATACGTCTACTAGAACGTATACTTAGCTTACTTGCTAAAAGCTAAAGATCAGCTTTAATAAACTATTTTACCCGTAGTACCTGGGTCTATTAGGCAGAGGCTTTATTAGCATATATACTAATTAATTGACAAGCTATATTATTAATATTAAACTTCTCCAAAATATCCTTATGTGGCATCTACCTTAAAAACTCAAGTAAATTCCAAGAACACTTATCGGTGTAACATATATGAGTAAGTTAAGCTCATTCAATAAGATATGGGCTGGTGAGCATAAGCAGAGCTTTACCGAAGCACTAAGGGACGCGTTAAAAGGTAAGGAGCCCATAAGATACAGGATTGCAGTTGCATTATACAAACTTAGATCAACTGTCAATAGATTAGAAGTATTTATCAATAAGCTTGAAGCACGTGACAAGATGTTATTTGAAAGAGTAGTAGAAGCACAAATGGCTAAGGATAGAGCTAGAGCAACAATGTATGCAACAGAGGTTGCTGAGATAAGGAAGATGGTAAAGACACTACTTGCAACACAGATTGCATTAGAACAAGTAGCTATAAGACTTGAAACAATACAAATATTCGGTGATGTGGCAAGCAATGTCATACCAGTAGTTGGAGTAGTGCGTGAGCTAAGGAATGTACTTAGAGGAATAATGCCGGAACTAGGATTAGAACTAGCTGAAGTAGAGGAACTGCTACAAGGATTAGTAATAGAAGTTGGAGAATTTACTGGCAGTCCAGCAGCACACGGAGTAGTAAGTGGTGAGGCGAAGAAGATATTAGAAGAGGCAGCAGTAATAGCGGAACAGAGAATGAAAGAGAGATTCCCAGATCTACCAAGTATTGCAGCAGCAGAAGCTGAGAGTACTAGTTCAAAGAGTTAAACGTGATATATGAATTAGCAAGTTAA
>CAYUVB010000024.1:8361-12053 GCA_964448055.1 uncultured Desulfurococcales archaeon
CAAGTCTTCCACTGCTCTTTACTATAACATGGTGCCCCACTATCAATTATACACTTCGTTATTTCATATATTCGCGCTAAGTCTTGTGCTAGAACACTTAGCCTATAGTATATGTTATATAGTCTTTGAGCTGTAGTACCAGTAGCTTTAGCTAAAGCACTTGGTATTGTCCTTTCAGATATAGACTTAAGGAATACTATTGCATCATCAACTCCTACCATACTTTAAACCCCGGCAAAACCTACATAGTACGTAAAATATATTCCTTACCCTCCTTCCTTATAATAACATCATTTAGGTGAATAACATATTACATTACTTAAGTTTAAGAGTATTCTTAATGTAGTCTATTCCATATTTTGCTAAACATTCCTTGCACACTCTTACTACGGGAGTTAGCTGTACTAGGCAATCACTACATCCTAGTCTACCACATATAGGACAATAGCTTATAGCTAAAGCCTTGCCACATAACTCACATAAAGCCATTTCACATATCCTGCATATCTTCCTTTCGAGGTTAAAATGTACATTACATACAAACCTACCACACAAGGAGCATCTATGTTTAGCGGGCTCCACTTCGCAAATCTCGCAACTTAATGTCATCTACTATACACACCTCAAACTATGTCTGGGTCACTTTATACACTTATTTTCTCTGTTAAACATACTATTATATAGCGATGAAGACTGCATGCAGGCACTGATTAATGATGATGCTCGGGCACTAAGAGCTTTACTCATGCTCTCTTGTTCTTAGAACTCCTAGTACATCTCTTATAACGCCACGTCTTACAAGACTCTCATATGTACTCCATATCCTTCTAATAGTGACAAATCTAACATCGAATCCCTTATCCTTTAGGATATCTAATACTATGTCAGGGAATTCGTCTGGGTGTACTCCATGAGCAATTTTTGTTGCTTCTATAACAGCTTCTACTACATCTCTACTGCTAGGATAATTTGACTTCTTTCTCTGCTTATTATGTATTCTTTCCTCCTCCTCAAGTACTTCCTTTAATACATCTTCTGGTATATAATCTAAATCTACATCTTTCTTACTCAATCCTTCTACCAGAAGAGTAAGTAGCTTCTACCTACTAAAGGTTTATTTGAACTCTATCTAACAGCTTAATAATACTCAATAATTTATTAAGTGTACTAGTATATTGTTACTATGGGATGAGCTGACGATCTCCTCTGATATTAATGATGAAGTGGAGCGACTGCGACCCTATTCTTCTTCTGGATATACGTTTAATCTTTGACCTTGTAACTCGACTAAGTATTTTCCTTCTATCCTATCCACGTTCACATCTATTACTTGATCTCCTAACTTGACTTTGAATACACTTAATGCTTTTCTCTTTAATTCTTTACGATGCTTAAAGAACTTTAATGCTTCGTCAGGGAATAATGCATATGTTAGATAATCTTCTTCTTTCTCGACTAGATCTGGTGATAATTCCTTCTTTATTTTGGGTAACATTGGCTCTAAGTAATCAGCTGGTCTACCTTCAATAGGCTTTTCGTCGCCTAAAACTTTCTTTACGAGCCACTCCTTTATTGGGGCAGGAGGTCTTCCATATAATCCTTTTACATAATCCTTTACTTCTTTAATAACAATTTTGTAGCGCTCACCCAGTAATACGTTCATGACAGCTTGTGTGCCCACTATTTGTGATAGAGGTGTAACAAGCGGAGGCCATCCAAGATCTTCTCTAACTCTTGGTACTTCTTCTAATACTTCGTTAAGTTTATCTAGTGCCTTGTATTGCTCTAATTGTGATACTAGGTTGCTTAGCATGCCGCCAGGTATCTGGTGTACTATTACTCTTGAATCCACGATTGGCCCCTTGTATATGTAATCGTATTCCTTGTACTTCTTCCTAACATTCCAGAAGTATTCTGCTATTTTTAATAGTACATCTATTTTTACACCGGGGTCCATGCCCTTCTGTTTAAGGATGTATGCAATTGTTTCAGCAGGGGGGTGACTGGTAGCCATACTCATTGTTGATATAGTTACATCTAATAGATCTGCTCCTGCCTCAGCAGCTTTAATTAATGTTATTGGTCCGAAGCCTGCAGTAGCATGGCTATGTACATTTATGGGTAAACCTGTAGCATTCTTTATTTCTTTTACAAGTTCACATGCTGTGTATGGTTCAAGTATTCCAGCCATATCCTTGATTGTTATGGTATCTGCATCAAGTCCCTTAGCTTTTTCAGCTAGTTTTACATAATACTCCATTGTGTGTACTGGGCTAATAGTGTAAACTATTGATACTTGTACTTCAGCACCTACGCGTTTAGCTGTTTTTACACTTGTTAAGAGGTTACGGAAATCATTGAGAGCATCAAAAACCCTAAATATATCTATACCATTCTCATAAGCTTTTTCAACGAATTTCTCTACAACATCATCTGGATAGTGATGATACCCCACGAGATTCTGCCCTCTGAGAAGCATCATTAACTTAGTTCTTCTTATGTTCTCTCTAATAATCCTTAGTCTTTCCCATGGGTCTTCCTTTAGATACCTTAGTGGAGCATCAAATGTGGCGCCGCCCCATACCTCAAGAGCGTAAAACCCCGCCTCATCGAAGAGTTCTAGTACTGGTATCATGTCTTCCGTTCTAAGTCTAGTTGCTAAGAGACTCTGATGTCCGTCTCTTAGTGTTAAATCATTCAACTTAACCATTATGTGTTCCTCTAATTAGTCATATTAATCGTTATAAAAATTATGGTTGAACATGTTAAAATAGCTTACTACAGTTAAAAAGATGAAAATACTTGTGATTAGATTATATTAGAAAAAATATGCTGATCTAAGAACTACTTTATTTCACATCTAAGATTTTTCTCTATCCATTCCTTAGTTATCCTTTTTGTGAATGCTAAGGTTAATTTAACCGTGTTTAAGGCGTCCTCAAGACTTACTAGCTCTATAGGCGAGTGCACATATCTTGTTGGTACTGATATAGTACCTGCAGGTACACCTTCCTTATTAAGTTGTATTATTGATGCATCAGTTGTTCCTCCAGGGAGTACTTCTAATTGATAAGGTATTTTCTCTTCTTCAGCGGCTTTTATCAAGAGTTCTCTAACAGCTGGATGAGCTATTAGCCCACTACCACTTCTTCCATCCATTATCTTTATAGCTGGTCCTTTTCCTATTCTTGAAACCCATTCATGCTCTGGAACATTGGGTATATCGTTCGCTATTGTCACGTCTATAGCTAATGCCACATGTGGTTCGATCGCAAATGCAGCTACTCTAGCACCTTTTAATCCTACTTCCTCTTGGACCGTAGCTACAGCGTAAACATCTACTTCATGTTCTTCTAAGGCTTTAAATGCTTCTATTAGTATTGTAACACCAATACGGTCATCGAATGCTCTACCACTAACTATGTCACCACCTAATTTAACAACATCCCTATCCATAACAGCAACGCTACCTACGGTTACACCTAATCTCTCTGCTTCTTCTTTACTCCTAACACCTATATCTATGAATAACTCTTTCATAGGTATGACTTTTTGTGCCTCTTCGGGTTTCATTATATGTGGCGGCTTTGATCCTATAACTCCTCTTACTATCTTACCGTTCTTAGTCTTAATCAACACCCGTTGTGCTGGTAGAATACGTTCAGTCCATCCACCAATTGGTGTAAACCTTA
>CAYUVB010000024.1:12153-14873 GCA_964448055.1 uncultured Desulfurococcales archaeon
TATATGAATGGCGGCGGGGGTTGGTGGGTGGTAGCGGGGGGTGGACTTTCCCGGGGCGCCCGCCCTATCTCAGTCACATGTATGTTATCATAGTTCAGCTTTTAAACTTTTAGGTTCATATATTGATAGAAGTTTCTGTAATCTTCGATGTTTCTCGGGATGTAATGGTCTCATGTATTGTGCGAGTCTCACTAGGTTATCTCCACTTATGGCTAACCTATATGCGTAACCTCTCATAATTTTATACATTTTGCAGGGAACTCCTAAGACCTCTAGAAGACTCCTTATATCTTTGAGGCCATTCTCGTTGACCGATGTAATTGTTATCCTTCTGGTTTTCAAATCTATATGTCCTTCATCATCAATGTATGCTCTAATCCACGCACATATTAGATCTATGGTTTTGTTTTGATCCTTATAGAGAAATATCGTAATAGGTGCTCTCCATTCCCTAGACCTGCCTGCACCTAGTGCTTTGAGTCTTAGATAGGCAGTTTTAGAGCGGAATCTAGCGATGTAGGTATTCTTATGCCTTAACACTTCTACTGCTGCTCCATATTCTTTCTTAACGTCATTTATGTACTCCTCTATAAGTTCTTTACATGAGTTAGTATATTCTATAACATATCTTGTTCCTCTCTGCCCTTCTTCAGTGTATATATGTCCATCTCCACAAATATGTGCATGAATTCGTGCCTCATGCATGGAGCGTAACTGGATCAATGTATGTGAGTTTTTATTAAGAGAATTAGTGAGGTAGGGCGGGCGCCCCGTTTTGAACCACCGACCTCGGGGTTATGAGCCCCGCGGGCTAACCTGGCTACCCTACCCCGCTATTCTACCCCGCCAGTTTTAACCTAGATAGCGTATTGGTCTTTTAAGCTTATCTGAACTCTTACTCTTCGCTCGTTATGAATCCCAGTATCTGTTCATCTTTTCTCATTAGTAGTATTTTGTCTATTAATTCATTCTCTAAAGGTGCTATTACTATTACATTTTCGTCTTTAGCAACAAGTTCTTGTAATCTGTTGTAAAGTTCATTAATGTTATCATAATATTCTATTATTTTATCAGCATTAATGAATTCTTCTATGAAATTAGTACTATAACCTCTTAGTACTAGAACATATAACTTCATATTCTTCCACACTATATATACCCTGGAGTCGCCTGATAGAAGAGCGTTTAGGGTAATATTTAGTGGAAGGAACTGAGAAATCATGGTTAGATAAACTATATTTCGAAGCTAAACGTAGATGGGTAGATGTTGAAATAGATGCTATGAAAATACATAAGTCAAAGGTAGATGTCTATATGAGGATTAGAGGGGAGAAAGTTAAAGTAATTGTATATGGTGATGGAAGAGTATGGGTTGTATCAAGACTTCAAGGATTAAACATTGCATTAAAGAAAATGGTTAAAAGAATACTTGAAAAAGAAGGGCTTATACCAAAGAGTGGGTAAGTAGGCAATCAATGATAACCTAACTGGGTGTATATCTTTGAATTCCAAGGGTAAGAATCCGTATAGGAGTAAGATAAGCGTACTAGTGGATATTTGGACTAGGATAATAAGCTATGGTGATTTAGCAGGTATAACTAGGGATGAGGTAAGGAAGATTCTTTATGAAACATATAAAGCAAGAAATATAACGCCATTTAAAGGTAAAGCTAATCCCGAAGACCTTTATGATAAAGAGCTTATGAGCTTATACATTGTTGGTAAGTATGGTTTAGGACTAGATAAGCAGTATCCAGAGATCTTCGACGAAGTGTTCTACAATGAGAGATTATATGAAAAAATAATAGAGATAATGTTTTCGAATAGTGATGTTGATAAGGTAAGGAGTACTATATTAAACCTGTTGGGTGGTAAACTGGATTCAAATACTACAGCTAGAATACTTAGAACGCTCTTTACAGCAATAGTGCTAGGATTCCGTAAGGAAGAAGAACTAATAGAATTGATGCATAGGTTTACTAAAGTGTTCCCTGAACAAGAGCAAACGATTAGAAAGTATACCAGATTCTACATTGCATTCAGAGTTGCAGAAGCAATATCCAAAGGTCTAATAAGAAACAAGGTAGCCAAGGAAGCATATAAGCAGTCGTTGGCCATTAGGATAGGATTCTCTAAGACAATACCAGATGACGGCTACATTTATAGTATAGCGCGTGAAGTATTCCGCATACCTGATAAAATCTTAAGGAATGTTCTAAACACAGGGAATAAAAACAAGGGCACAAGGCAAACATTTAGTAAATAACGCAAGTAGGTGTTAGTGGAGAAACGTCTAAATTCCACACACTAAACTACATATTATGATTACACAGAAGTACTAGAGGTGAAGGGGGCATACTCTATAGATTATCATATACTCAAAGAGAGGTACTATTTGCACTAATAAGGTTATATAGCAAGTATGGTAAAATGATTAAGAGTAGAGATATAGCTGAAATGATAGGTAAAGATGAAGGGACAGTTAGAAACATAATTGCAAGCCTAAAAGCAATGGGGTTCATAGAAAGTAAGACAGGACCTCGTGGAGGCTACATGCCAACACTTAAAGCATATGAATACATACGCATGCCTATATACTCGCATACATATGAAGCGATAAAGGTAATGAAGGATGGTAAAGAGCTTGACATAGGTATACTTGGGATAGAACTCTTAGACATAACTAATCCTATGGGTAATAGAGCTGTACTAAAAGTAGC
>CAYUVB010000024.1:14973-23208 GCA_964448055.1 uncultured Desulfurococcales archaeon
CAACGTGATAGGATTGATAACTACAGCTGATATAGCTAAAGCTGTGGTAGAGAATAACATAGATGTACCAGTTACCCAATATATGAAGAGAAACGTAGTAAAGATAAGAGCTAACCAAGACATACTTGATGCGATAAAGATGATGTTAGATAAGAAGATAGGTAGATTACTAGTAGTAGATGATAACGATAAACCCATAGGTATTGTAACTAGAACCGATATACTTAAGAGAATAGCTGGTCTAGAAAAAATAATATAAATCCAACCTTTATGATGAGTACTCCCCAACCCGATATAGATGACGAGAATTCCTTTAACTGACACACTCTAATTATATTTATTAGCTACTACTATTAACACCTCCTACGGTACACATTTAGAGGGATAATGCTATGGCAAAGACCATACACATAGCTAGTGTTGAGAAAAGATATATTGTAAGGAAAGGTGAGAAAGTTCTATATGTCGAAGTAGCACGTACAAGGGATGGAAAACCTGTTGTAAGTGTATTTAAAACTCTTAGGAACGTTATTGTAAGGAAAGACGAGAAAGGTAGAAGAAATGAAAAGGAGGATTGGGAGCACGAATTTAAGGACGCTGAAGAAGTCGACTACAAGCAGCTACCATTAGATGTTAGGAGAGCCTTAAGTAGACTCCTCCCCTAGGCCATTCACATACTTAAATTCTTTATTTGTATTCTTAGACATAATGGCCTCCAATACCCTTTTATGGAGTATTTGTAGGAGTCTCTTTCTATCCTCCATTAATACTACATCACTGTATCCTTGTGCTACAAGTCCATGTGCGAATGGACTAGGAACACTATATGGTCCTACAACTCGAATCTCGATATCCCCTTGATGGATCCATTTTAATACGAGTTTAGCAGCATCTATGTTCATGTAATCCTCTAGAATTTCTCTATATGCTTCTCTCAATATGGGGAAGTTAGGTATACTTTCTACTACTCTTAAAAGTGCTTGAGCATTGACTTGCCTCCTATAAAGACTTGTTTCAACACCTTTATATCGACGAAGTATCATAAATGCTCTTTCGGCACAGTGCCTAAACCTTCTCTTAAGCAGTTCTGTATATCTAAGAACGCGCTTCAGTATGTCCTCTATGTTATCAGGTGTAACAGAGTATACTAGTTCAACTACATCTAGATTTACTGGTCTCTTAGGTATTGTTAACATAAAACCATTATCTGACACAGTTATCCTAACATTCAATCCAGTCTTCTTAGATAACATATAAGCATATGCACGTGATAAAGCATTAATAGTTCTACGTCCGTAAAGTGCATGGAATATTATATTAAATGTCTCTCCTTCATCCCATAGCTCTACTAGTAATAGTTTATCTGAAGGTGGAGGAGAATTGGTATAAAGTACTTGCTCCATAAAGTAATTATATATGGCTTCAGCGGCATGAGATTCTAAGTTATATTCTTTAATGAGCCATCTAATCACTTCATCACGTGGTTTTTCCTTCATGAGTTCATATACTATTCTACGGAATTTACCTACCTCCAAAGCCGAGTCAAATGCTAATGGCAGCATTTCAGAAAACCAGCTGGGTACCGTAGGTCTCACTCCTTCAACTCTTTTGACGTAGATTCTATTGATGTCACCATATACATACTCATAGGTCCTACCGCCTAAAACGAATATATCGCCAGGGGCAAGTATTTGCGCAAATTCTTCTTCAAGGTCACCTACATAGCGTCCTTCAACAGTGAATACTCTTATCTTGGCTTCATCGGGTATTGTTCCTGTGTTTAAATAGTATATCATTCTAGCTCCTCTTCTCCTACCAAAAACTCCCTCTTCTTCATCAAACCATATTTTTGCATATACATTACTGGCTTCAAGTACGTCTCCGTATCTTCCAGCAAGATATCTTACAACATCTATGAAATCCTCCCATTTAAGGGTATGAAATGTGTAGCTACGCTTAATTAACTGGTATGCTTCTTTTACATGCCATTTCTTTTCAAGAGCCATGCCAACTATATGTTGTGCTAGTACATCTAAGGGATTCTTTGGTATTCTTATTCTATCGATCTTCCTTTCAAGAGCAGCTTTAGCAAGTACTGTACATTCTACAAGATCATCACGATCGACAACTATTATTCTGCCTTTACTTATTTCACGAATATGATGGCCGCTTCTTCCGACTCTTTGTAATAGTCTTGAAACACTCTTAGGACTACTTAGGAGTACTACTAAGTCTATCCAGCCAATGTCTATTCCCAGCTCGAGGCTAGTAGATGAAACAACTACTTTAAGTTCGCCGCGTTTAAGTTTCTCTTCAACTTCAAGTCTTACATCGCGGCTGAGACTGCTATGGTGTGCTTCAACTTTATCAGCATCAAGTATACCTTCCTTTTCAAATATTTTACGTAACTTATAGACTACTCTTTCAGTAGCACTTCTAGTATTAGTAAACACTAATGTAGTACGATGCTTCTTTATCAAGTCTACTAGAACACGATATATGGCTTCATTGACTTCTTCAGCTGAGGTATGGATAAGATCTTCTACAGGACAAATAACACGTATATCTATTGGTTTAGTAAACCTGGCATCAACTATTTTACAAGGTCTAGGACTTCCATCATCATTATAGCCTACGAGGAATAAAGCAACCTCACTCAGGGGTGCGATGGTAGCGCTAAGTCCGATACGTATTAATGGTTTACCTACAAGATACTCTAATCTCTCAATACTAACAGTTAGGTGGCTACCTCTCTTACTACTAGCAATTTCATGGATTTCATCTACTACAATCCACTTTACATTTCTTAGTCTTTCCCGGAAACGAGGGGCAACGAGTATTATTGATAGAGATTCGGGTGTTGTAATAAGGATATGTGGAGGATTTCTGACCATACGTTGCTTCTCTATAGGGCTAGTATCGCTTGTACGAACAGCTATACGTATCTCAGGTAACTCGTACCCTAATTCCTCTGCAACCTTCTTAATACCTTGAATAGGCTCTAATAGATTCCTACGCATATCATTATTCAATGCTCTCAAAGGAGAAACATATACTACGTATACTTGATCCTCTAATTCACCCCTTTCAGCATATTCATACAATGTGTCAAGGAGAGCAAGAAATACTGCAAGAGTCTTACCCGTACCAGTAGGACTTGAAATCAAGACATTTCTTCCAGCTTTAATCTCTGGAATAGCCATTCGTTGGGGTGGAGTAAAACTACCATAACGTCTCCTAAACCATTCAGCTACGTATGGGCGTAGTAGCTTGTATACCTCTTCATCAGTTGGTTCTCGTTCAATAACATCAATAGACATTATTAGCCAAGCACCTCAATATCATCTATTAACAGCTATTAAGCTCCTAGAGAGGTTATAGGATATTCGCCCAAAAGCACTACAATGAACTCTAAGGCAACATACCTTAATTTACCTGCTATAGATAAACCTTTATGGGTTAAGGTCTTGCAAGATATTCTGGAAAAAGCAATAGAATATGCTAGAAACTTAGGAGTAGATTTCGCTGATATAAGAGTAGAACAAGTAGAAAGAACAATAGTCACAATACAAGATGGCGTACTCAAGGATGTTAGATCAGGAGTAGAGGCAGGAGCAGCAATAAGAGTATTATATCGTGGTGCCTGGGGTTTTTCATCAGTTAATAGAATAGAACTAAATGAATTAAGAAAAGCTATACAAACAGCATACTCAGCTGCTCGAGCACTAGCACCTAAGGTTAAGAAACCAGTTAAGATAGTAGAACTGTCTAGTAAAACCGATTATGTATCAGTAAAGTTTAAGCGTGATCCTAAGGATGTCTCTTTAGAAGACAAGATAAAGGATTACATAGAATATGAGGCAAGATTAAGAAAACATGACTATGTTAAAACAACAACAGTAAACTATGCTGACATAGTAGGTGTTAAAAGATATATTAGTACAGAAAATCGCTACATAGAACAAGAACTAGGAATAACATGGATGTACACATGGATAACGGGACGCCTAGGCGATGTAGTAGCTTCTGTAAGAGATGAAAGAGGGTCCATAGAAGGCTATGTAATATGGGATAAATGGGATATGAATGACGTAGTTAAACTAGTTGTAGGTAGATTAGAAAAACAATTGAAAGCAAAACCACCCAAGGGAGGGGTTTTCCCAGCAGTACTAGCACCAGAAATAGTAGGAGTATTTGTTCATGAAGCGTTTGGTCATCTTGCTGAAGCAGATTTAACGACAAGCGGTAGCGCTATAAGTGATAAAATAGGTAAAGAAATAGCAAGCCCTCTTGTAACCATAGTAGATGATCCAACAATACCTGGCGGCTTTGGCTCATTTAAGTATGATGACGAAGGAGTAGAAACTAGGCCAGCAGTACTAATAGAGAACGGCGTAATCAAAGAAGTAATGGTTGATAGACAATATGCTGTACTACTAGGGGTAAAGCCTACAGGTAATGCTAGAGCTGAAAGTTATAAGGTGCCACCTCTAATAAGAATGAGAAATACTGTTATGAAACCTAGAGACTACACTAAAGAGGAACTGTTCGAGGACATAGACTACGGCTACTACCTTGTAAGCTTCCGTGGAGGACAAGCTAACCTTGATGGTACATTTCAAGTTGGAGTACAAGAAGCGTACGAGATAGTTAAAGGAGAAATAGGTGAGCCAGTAAGAAACATGAGCATCAGTGGAAACACACTTGATACACTCAGAGAAGTAGATGCTGTAGGAAAAGACTTCGAAATAGGATTTGGTAGATGTGGCAAGGGTCAAACAGCATACGTTTCCGATGGCGGACCCCATATACGTGTAAGGAAAATAGTCGTAGGAGGTGTAGCCTAATGTCTGTATCACTAACGGAATATGCCTCGATAGCTGTAAAGCATGCTATATCAAGCGGTGCAAGTGAAGCAGAAGCATACGTTACCAGATCAAAAGATAATGAAGTGGAAATTCAAAACAATACAATTAAACAAGCATATGCATCAATAGATTCAGGATTAGGAATAAGGGTAGTAGTAGGTAATAACATAGGTTTCTCGTATACTAATAAATTAGATAGAAAAAGTATTGAAGAAGCAGTAGAACGTGCAATAAAAATAGCACGTGCATCTGAACCAGATCCATACTGGAAAGGCTTACCTGAACCATCAACAACTTATCCTAGACCTGAAGGTACATTCAGTTTAGAATTATCAAGAATTAAACTAGAAAACATCGTTGAAAAGGCAGGAATACTATTAGATAAATTACTTGAAGACAAGAGAATAACTGTTGTATGGGGCACGTTAACAACAAGTACATGGAGTATAGCAGTAGCAAATAGCAATGGAGTATACCAAGTAGATCATGGAACGGTAGCAGTGGTAGCAGCAGAAGTAGTGGCAAGAGAGAATGGTGATGTGACACCAGGAATATTTGAAGTAGACTTATCAAGAACAACATTCCCGAATGTGGAAGGGTTAGCTGAGAAGTTAAGGGAGAAAGCAATCAAGAACTTACATCCAGTTAAAATAGATGAAATAAAACTACCAGTAATAATGACGAACTATGCTATCGAAAGTATATTCACTTATACATTCAATCAAGCAATACGTGGGGATAATGTTGTTAGAGGTAGGAGCCCCTACAAAGATAAACTAGGTGAAAAAGTAGCAGTAGAAGAACTAACAATAATAGACGATGGCACGTTAAGAAACGGATTATATACAAGTATATTCGATGCCGAAGGTATAGCTAGGAGAAGGACAGTAATAATAGAGAAGGGAGTGTTAAGAAACTTCATATACGATAACTACTGGGCAAAAAGAGCAAATACTGAGAGCACAGGTAATGCTTCGAGGAGAGATTATGCGTCAACGCCAGTGATCTCGCCATCAAATCTAGTTATAGAGCCAGGAACATTTAGCGAAGAAGAAATAGTTAGTGATACAAGGAAAGGCCTCTTGGTTGATGGACTACAAGGAGCGCATAGTAGTAATCCAGAAACAGGAGAATTCAGCGTAGTAGCAACACCAGCATGGTATATTGATAACGGCGAGCTTAAACCTGTAAGAGGTATTATGTTAGCAGGAAACATATACGAGTTGCTAAATAAGATAACAGGTATGACTAAGACAACTAAACAAGTTGGAACACTAAAGGCTCCCTGGATAAGGTTTGCTAATGTAAGAGTAGTAGTGAAAAAGTAAAGTATATTAGAAGATAATAGTATACCTGGTGTACTAGAAGTGGTCAAAATAACATGGCACGGCCATGCGTGTTTTCAAATAACACTATCTAATGGCTACACAATTGTAATAGATCCACATGATGGTTATAGTTTAGGGTTAAAGAAACCCCAGGTTAAAGCAGACCTAGTACTAATAACTCACGACCATTTTGATCATAATGCTGCAAACGTTGTGACTAAACCAGAAGCAAAAATAGTAAAAGAATACATAGGCGAAACACAGATAGATGATGTAAAAATAATAGGCCTACAAGCATATCACGATAAATCGAAGGGTAGACTTAGAGGAAAGGTGTCAGTCTACAAGATAGAGGTAGAAGGTATAACGATGGCACATCTAGGAGATATAGGCCACGTACCAGACAATGAATTAGCCTTTAGGCTAAGACCACTAGACATACTAATGGTTCCAGTAGGGGGAGTTTTTACCATAGAACCCCATGAAGCATGGGAAACAATCAAAAAACTAGAACCTAAAATAACAATACCGATGCATTACTGGTTACCAGGTACAACATTACCATTAAAAACTCTGGACGAGTTCCTAGGCTATGTAAAATACAAAGTGGATAGAGTAGACAGTAACACCATAGAAGTTACCAAAGAATCCCTACCAGAAGAACCAAAGGTAATAGTCTTGAAGTACGTGTAAATAATTCATGATAGGGTATATGAACTTATAAATAGAACATTAACTCTTTTTTTATCCTCTGCAACATAGTTATAATTAAGATTATTCTCCTAAATAGGTGTAAATAGAATGATGTCTAAGAACCCGCTTGATCTATTCTCTGAGCGTAAGTTAACAGGAAAAGAGATAGCACAAGCATTAAGACTAGCAATAATAGCTGAATTAGATGCAATAAACCTATATGGGCAGCTAGCCAGCACTATAGATGATGAAAAGATTAGAAAAGTATTCGAAGACATATCGAAAGAAGAGAAAACACATGTGGGAGAACTCCTAGCATTATTAAAAACACTTGATACAGAACAAGTTGGTGAACTAGATGCAGGTGCAAAGGAAGTAGAAGAATTAACAGGGCTAAAGATACCTCAAATGCAGTAAATAGGCCGAAATAAAAAATATCGTAAAGGGCCCCTTAAAATAAATGATGAGGTTTTTCTTAGGCTAATATATTCTTATTCTATAGGTTCTGGCAATCATGGGTTCTTCACTGGATAGTAGTCTCTCTAAGGCTTGCCTAATTACCTCGCTACGACTTCTACCGGTACGTCTAGCATATCGATCTAGTTTTTCTAGTATGTCCTCGTCTAGTTTGAATGTTACTACGCGCATGGTCATATTGTCTTCACCACTACGTATTATCTTCAAGAAATACTCTAGAACACACCATATACTTATACTCGCTCAAGCTAAGTACTACAAGAGAGTTCTTGTAGGAAAACTCTTGGAATCAGCGTGTTTAAATACTAGTACTACAAGAGGAGTCTTAGAAGGAGAGTACACTTGCCGACTATACACTTATCTGTTCCTGAAAGAATGTATAGGGAGCTAAAGAAGGAGGCGGAGAAGCTAGGGATACAGGTAACAGACCTAGTCAAGATGTTCATAAAGCAGGGCTTAGATCAGATTAGGAGAAACGAGCTAAGAGAAGAAGAGCAGTATAGCGCTACTAAATTAGACCAGATACTAAAACTAATAGAACAGTTAAGAAACGATGTGGAGGCAAGATTTGCCTACCTTGAGGGAAGAATATACCAGCTAAACGAAGTAGTAAAACATGTAACTAGGAGAATAGAAGAACTAGAATCTGGAGTAAATGAAGGAGAAGAAATAATGGAACCAGAAATAATACCACCTGGAACAATAAAACAGAAAGCACTAGGATACGAACACTAGAAAATCACCTAATAGAATTGACGT
Organism: uncultured Desulfurococcales archaeon; assembly: GCA_964448055.1. Lineage (GTDB taxonomy): Archaea > Thermoproteota > Thermoprotei_A > Sulfolobales > WANQ01 > WANQ01. The sequence continues at coordinate 23,099 of CAYUVB010000024.1, forward strand.
AAATAAACTATTAAACCCAAACATACACACTAACATACGTGAACCCCGGTCCCACGCGACCCTACCCCGAGTCCCGGGGCTAAATGGGCGTGGGGCGGGTCACTCCCGGC
>CAYUVB010000025.1:0-7188 GCA_964448055.1 uncultured Desulfurococcales archaeon
CCTCCAAACCACCAACATCACCCCAACGAACCTCAGGAACCTCAACATAAATCTCTCTGAGTAGACTTGGCTGTATGTATCTCATTGCCTCTAGGAAATCTTTCATTGTTACTTTAAGTTCTCTAAGTTTTTCAGGAGGTATCGACTTTGTGATATCTATCTTGCCTTCCTTGATAAATCTCCTTAAAGCAGCCATCGCAGCCTCTTTAGCTAATGCTGCTATGTCTGCGCCAGTATAGCCATGAGTCATCTCTGCCAACTTGTCTAAGTCAACATCTTCCGCTAAAGGCATATTACGAGTATGTACCAATAATATCTCTTTTCTTGCCCGTTTATCTGGTGGCGGAATTTCTATTTCACGATCAAATCTTCCGGGTCTACGCAAAGCTGGATCGACTGCATCAGGTCTATTAGTTGCACCAATCACTATCACCTTTCCACGCTCTTTTAACCCATCCATTAGCGTTAATAGTTGTGCTACTACACGCTTCTCTACTTCACCTGTAACCTCTTCTCTACGTGGTGCAACAGCATCTATTTCATCTATGAATATTATTGCTGGAGCATTTTCTTCTGCTTCTTTAAAGATTTCTCTTAGCCTTGCCTCACTTTCACCATAGTATTTGCTCATTATTTCTGGTCCATTAATTGCTATAAAGTATGCTCCTATCTCATTCGCTAACGCCTTGGCTAGAAGTGTTTTGCCTGTACCAGGTGGACCATATAATAGTATTCCCTTAGGTGGCTCAATTCCAAGATGCTTAAATAGTTCAGGATGCTTTAATGGTAGTTCCACTATTTCTCTTATCTTTTCTTTAGCTTCTTCAAGATCGCCTATGTCCTCCCATGTAACCTTGGGTATAGCTCTAGCACGCTCTATCCTTTCAGGCGCTACAGGTTGTTCTCTTACTACTATTTCAGTTTCGGGTGTAACATATACTGATTGTGTTGGCTGTGTGGATACAACTACGAGTTTTAAAGCCATACCAAACAGTGGAACAGTTAATATTTCTCCACGAGAGACAGGCTTCCTTATCAACATTTGCTTAACGTATTCTACGAAGTCTCTACCGAACATTATGGGTTCTGTTGGTGCAAGTACTACCTTTCTAGCTGGTTGTACATCAGCTTTTCTAACTGTAACATAATCTCCTACACTAACGCCTATACTTTCTCTCATAAAACCATCTATTCTTATGATATCTTTCTCGTCACCAGGGTGGGCTGGAAGCACTTGTGCTACAGCTATTCCCTTAGGTCCTTCTATTTCAACAAAATCTCCTGTCTCAACACCAATAGCGGTCATAGCGCTCCTAGGCATTCTAGCAATCTTCCTACCCACATCTCTTGACCGTGCTTCTGCGACTCTTAACTTTATCTCCTTGGTCATACTTCTACTCCCATCTACATAGTATACTACAAGTTTATAACCATTAGCTATAATAATCTCGTAAAAATATAATTACGATTCTTTAAATAGTCCGGAAGATAAATATATATGTATGGTAAAAACATAGTTTTAGTCTAATAATACATAGTTAGGGTGAAAAACATGGTTGAACGCGTAAAAACAGGAATACCTGGTATGGATGAAATACTTAATGGAGGAATACCTCGAAGAAACGTAGTGCTATTGTCTGGTGGCCCAGGTACAGGTAAAACCATATTTGGCCAACAATTCTTATGGAACGGTTTACAAACGGGTGAACCAGGAATATATGTAGCACTAGAAGAGCATCCAGTACAAGTTAGGATAAATATGAGGCAGTTCGGCTGGGATGTAAGAAAGTATGAGCAAGAAGGAATGTTCGCAATAGTAGATGCTTTCACAGGAGGTATAGGCGAAGCTGCTAAGAGAGAAAGATATGTTGTTAAAGATCCAACAGATGTTGGTTTATTCATAGACGTATTAAAGGAAGCTATTAGAGATACTGGTGCTCAGAGGGGAGTAATAGACTCAGTATCAACATTATACTTAACAAAACCATCAGTAGCAAGAAGCATAGTAATGATGCTGAAGAGAGTGCTTAGTGGTCTCGGAGTAACAAGCATACTCGTAAGCCAAGTATCAGTAACAGAGCGGGGATTCGGTGGCCCAGGAGTAGAACATGCAGCTGATGGCATAATAAGACTTGATTTAGATGAAATAAATGGCGAGCTTAAGAGAAGCTTAATAATATGGAAGATGAGAGGTACAAAGCATTCTATGAGGAGACATCCATTCGAAATAACTGACAAAGGTATAATAGTACATCACGATAAAGTACTAAGAATAACGCGTACAGGATTCGTAGAAATACCAGCATCATAGGAATAAAGATATAGTTAAAATAAGAAATTGTTTTATAAGACCTAAGACTTTCTCCAACTAGGTATTTTTCAACTGAAACATTATACTTCCTCAACAGTACTTGGGAATTAGCTAATAATCTTTAAATCCCTAACTATGACCTAGTATTACACAGTTAAAAGGTACAGATGGGTGCATTAATGGACTATCTTAATGTTCACGGTATTTACAGGCATGCGTGCCCCAACTGTGGCGGTGAAGTCGATGACCTAAGACTATACTATGGTTTACCTTGTAGAAAATGCCTACCTATACATAAGCCTAAAAGACTTAATGTTATAACGATAGGTGATTTGCTACTAAAGAGGGGAGTCTTAAAAGATTATAAATGGTTTTTTGAAGTTGAAAAGAAGCTACGCGTTATTGAGGAATTCTTTAATAAGGCAACTGGCAGCCGTTTCTGGAGCTCCCAAAGAACCTGGGCTCGCAGAGTTCTACGTGGAAAAAGCTTCGCAATAGTAGCACCAACAGGCGTAGGCAAGACTCTATTCGGCTTAACTATGTCGCTATATTTTGCAGCATATGAAAACGCTAAGTCATATATAATAGTACCTACAACTCCTCTCGTCATCCAAGCAGAAAGTAGACTTAAGCAGCTTGCCGAAAAAGCGGGTGTAAATGCTCGAATACTAGTCATACATTCAAGGCTTCCTAGAAAAGAACGAGGAGAACGGTTAGCTAAACTACAGGTCGGAGATTTTGATGTACTTGTAACAACCAGTAGATTTTTACAGAAAAATTACAGTTATATAAAGAATAATAAGTTTAGATTCATATTCGTCGACGATGTAGACGCTGTGTTAAAAAGCAGCAAGAGCATAGACTTGCTATTAATGCTTATGGGCTTTAGTGAAAAAGATATAGAGATAGGTTTTGAACTAATAAAAGCACGACGTGAATTAGCATCACTAATGGGTAGAAGAAGTAAAGAAGAAATAGAAAAGGTAACCAAGCGCATACATGAACTAGAATCCAAGATCAGAGCTAAAACAAGTAAAATGAACACAGTACTCATAGTTTCAACAGCTACAGGTAGACCACGTGGTACAAGGGTAAAACTCTTCAGAGAACTACTTGGATTTGAAGTAGGTTCAAGATCAGAGTTCCTACGTAACATTACTGACTCATACATTAAACCCATAAACAACGATATAGATTATACCGTCAGTTTCTTAGTAGATAAACTTGGTGACGGAGGGCTAGTATTTGTACCAGTTGACAAAGGAATAGAATATGCTAAAAAGCTAGCCGAATATATAACCAGTAATACAAAGCTGAATGCAAAGGCATTTCATTCAAAAGAGTTGAAAGCATTAGAGGAATTCATTAATGGTGAAGTAAATGTACTTGTTGGTGTAGCAACATACTATGGCGTAATGGTTAGAGGCTTAGACCTACCAGATAGAGTACGATACGCTATATTTGCTGGCGTGCCAAGACTCAAGTTCAGCACACAACTGGATGACCCTCACCCAGTTAACATATTTAGAGCACTAACTATTCTAAGAGATGTAGTTGAAGAGGAAGAAAGGAAAAACATTGAAACATTAATTACAAGATTAAGAAGACATTTACAAAGACTTTCATCAGCTTCAATAGCTAAGCTTGCTGAACTTTTACGGAGCGGTGGTGAACCAGAGACTAAGATAGATAAGGACTTTTTCGAAGCATTAAAGCTAGTACGCTCCCTTATGTCACGTGAGGATATACGTAAGAAACTATATGAAAATCCCGAAATAACGTTGATAGAATCTGATGGAAAAACATACATCTTAGTGCCCGACGCAATGACTTACATTCAAGCTAGCGGTAGGACAAGTAGAATGTTTGCAGGAGGTTTAACATATGGCTTATCAGTTGTAATAATAGACGATGAAAGATTGTTTAATGGATTAGTAAAGCGAATGCGATGGATTGTAGAAGACGCTGAATGGAAGGACTTCAACGAGCTGAAAATAGAGGAGGAATTAAGGAAGATAGACGAGGATAGAGAAAAGGTTAGGAAAGTAATTAGGGGAGAAATTAAGGCAAAAGTAAAGGACTTAGTGAAGACAGCGCTAATGGTTGTGGAATCACCCAACAAAGCTAGGACTATAGCAAACTTCTTTGGAAGACCAAGCGTACGTACAATTAACGATGTACTAAAGGTCTATGAGGTTACAACAGGAGACTATATCCTCATGATAACTGCTAGTGGAGGACACGTCTATGATCTTGTAAAAGAGTCCATAGGATTCTATGGTATTAAGATAGAGGAGGAAAAAGGCTACACTAGGTTTATACCAATATATACATCGATAAAAAGGTGTCTTGTATGCGGTCATCAGTTTACTGATGAAGTAGTACAATGCCCCAGATGCGGTAGTACATTAATAAAAGATTCAAAAGATGTTGTAAAAGCATTACGTGAACTATCAAGTGAAGTAGATGTTGTACTTATAGGAACAGATCCCGATACTGAAGGAGAGAAAATTGGATGGGATATAGCAGTACTATTATCACCTTATACGAGGAATATACAGAGGATAGAATTTCATGAAGTAACTAGGAAAGCAATAACAGAAGCATTACGGAGCATAAGAGAATTCAACTTAAAACTAGTTGAAGCACAAATAGTTAGAAGAGTTGAAGATAGATGGATAGGATTTACATTATCACCTCTATTATGGTATGAGTTCTGGCCTCCATACTGTAAACTATATGTTCTAAGTAAGAAGAGAAGACGGAAACGAGAATACTCATGCGTGCCCGGCGAAAATAGGAACCTCAGTGCTGGTAGAGTACAAACACCAGTACTTGGGTGGATAATTGAACGTTTCATAGAGTATAAGAAGAACTTAAAGAATCATTATCTAATAGAGGTATCATATAATGGTAATAGGTTAGTAATAGAATTTGTGGAAGACGAACTTGTTGGAGCATTACCAAGTCTTAGTGAGGAAGATATAAGGAAACAAATAGTTGAAGTAAGAAAAATAGAAGAAAAGATAGAAGAAGTTAAACCTTTGCCGCCATTTACAACAGATATGTTACTTTCAGAAGCATCAATAAGATATAGGCTTAGTACAACTGAAGTAATGAGTATTGCACAAGAATTGTTCGAAATGGGCTTCATAACATATCATAGAACAGATAGTACAAGAATATCTGATGTAGGAATAAATGTTGCAAGGGAGTATCTTAGAGAGAAATATGGTGAAGAATACAAAGAGTACTTTGTTCCAAGGACTTGGAGCACTGGTGGAGCACATGAAGCTATAAGACCTACAAGACCTATTGATGCTGAAAGATTAAGGGAACTTGTAGCTGAAGGAGTAATTCAACCAGTTAGAAGGCTTACTCGAAACCACTACTTAATCTATGACTTGATATTCCGTAGATTTATTGCAAGCCAAATGAAACCTGCAAAGATAAGAAAGGAAATAGTGAATATAAAGCTAGGTAAAGCTATTAAGCGGTTAGAACTTGTAGTTGAACTAATAGATCCAGGGTTCATGGAAATTTATCCAATAGTAGAAGTAGTAAAAGAAATACCCGACGGAAAATACCCTATAACTAATGTAAAAATAGTGACTAAATCTACGAAACCATTATACTCTCAAGGTGATGTCGTAGCATTAATGAAGAAAAGAAAGATAGGTAGACCAAGTACTTATGCTAAAATCTTACAAACCATAATGCAGAGAGGTTATGTAGCAGAAACAGCTAAACAGAAGAAACTTGTGGCAACCCCTCTAGGTAAAGGTGTTTATGCTTTTCTTACAAGCCTTATAGTAGAGGATGTAGCTAAGAAGGCATTACAAGAAGGATATACAATTGCCCTAGATCTTTATGAAGAATTCAAGGAGCTAGGTAAAAGTATTTCTAAGGAAACGATACATTTACTAAGTGAGAAGGTTAGAAAACTTGTCTCAGAAGAAAGGACCAGGATATTAGAGCAATATATGGATCAAATAGAGGAGGGTATGAGGGATTATCAAGATGTCCTCAGAGAATTATATGATGAAGTCAAAGATATCTCAATTATTGTTCAACTATTTGAAGAGAGACTTAAAAGCATTAACAGTAATAAATGATAACTGATTAAGTAAAGAGGTGTGATAACAGTTGACGCTAATAGCAGTTGCGCATTTGAAAACACGCATTGGCGCTAAGAGAACAAACATGGAACATGTCAAGAGGATAATAAAAGAAGCTAAACATAAGGGCGCGCGAATAATAGTTCTACCATCTATGTTCAATAGTGGACCAATAATAGATTACCTACCTCAACCAAGACTAAAATATGCTATGCGCAGTCAAGCTGAACGCATACCTGGGCCAACAACAGATCAATTATCAACCTATGCTATAGATTCATCTATGTATATTGTAGGCGGACCTATAATAGAAAGAGCCGGGCCAAAATTGTTTTTAACGACCGTAATTGTTGGACCCGATGGCTCAATACTTGGAAAATATAGGAAAATAGTGTTATCAACTAAAGACGAAGAAGCCGGTATATCTTCTGGTAGAGAATTAATATATTTCAACCTTGATAGGAAATATGGTATACTCGCCGAAGACGATCTTCTTACACCAGAAATACCTCGTAGCCTGTCCATTACGGGAGCGAATACGTTGATCACAAGCATAAGAGTAAAACCTGAGAACAGGATAATACATTATATACTAATTACAAGAGCCCTAGAAAATAATACACCTATAATTGCTGCTGGAGGTATAGCTGAGAATCAAGGAGAAATAGCTGGTGAGGTAGTGAGTTTAATATTTGATCCCAAGGAGGGAATGCTAGGTTATGCTGAAGGAGATGAAGAACAATTAGTATTGGCTGATGT
>CAYUVB010000025.1:7288-9055 GCA_964448055.1 uncultured Desulfurococcales archaeon
CATTTATAGCCCTATCAAGTAGGTCTTCCCATACGGCATCAACATACTCTTGTATTTGTTTTACAAGTTCTCTATTCTCGGGTCTTAGTAAGTGTCTGAATCTACCTTGTACTTCTAAGAACTTCTCTATTGGCTGCTTGAGTTTGGGATTCTTAGCTATTTGCAGAGATCTATCAGTTAATATGTAGCCTTTTCCTCTAACATATTCCCAAAGTGGGAAGTAGCATGTATCAACGGCACGTCTTGATATTTCTATGGCCAATTCTGTACCATGCCTCCATCCTCTATTACACGGTGCAAGTACGTGAATGAATGTAGGCCCTTCTATTTCTATTCCCTTCCTAAACTTCCTTATAGCGTCAGCCCAATGCGCTGGTGTTGCTGTTGCAACATATGGTACACGATGAGCAACCATTATATCGGCTATAGGCTTCTTGTGCTGTGTTTTACCTGGTAACACCTTTCCTACAGGACTTGTTGTTGTCCAAGCAAATGCAGGGGTTCCACCACTTCTTTGTATACCTGTGTTCATGTAAGCTTCGTTATCGTATAATATATACATTACATTATGACCACGTTCAGCCATACCACTTAATGCTTGGAATCCTATGTCGAATGTTCCTCCATCACCAGCTATAGCTATGACGTCTACCTTATCGTATAATAGTCTATTGGTTTTCTTCATAGCCTTAATTGCTGCTTCAATACCACTTGCAACAGCAGCAGCATTTTCAAACGCTATATGGATCCATGGAATAGCCCAGCTAGTATATGGGAATATAGTGGTTGCTACCTCTAAACATCCAGTAGCGTTAACTATTATTGTTGGACCCCTAAGTGCGAATCCAAGTAACTTAACTATTATTGGTACTGAGCAGCCGGCGCACATTCTATGTCCAGGTAATAGTATGGGTCGTCTTGTCTCAGCCAGTTTTCTAAGGTTTAATTCTAAAGGCGATTCATGTTTTTCTCCGTGTTTAAATGTGACTAGTCCGTATTTAATTTCAGACATAGGAAACACCTCCTTCATGTTTATTCTCTAACACCAAGAAATCTGGGTTTCTCTACTACTTCGCCTTTCTTAGCTATGTCTATTAGTTCAAGGAATATCTTTTCAATTAATTCTGGTGGTACATCTCTACCTCCAAGACCATAAATGTAGTTCACTAGTAATGGTTGTTCCCTCAAGCCATAGAGAGCAGTTGATATCTCAAGATAGCTTGGACCATAACTTCCAAAACTTATAGCTCTGTCCATTACTCCTACTACCTTTGCTCCCTTTAATACATCTCTTAATTCTTCGAACGGGAATGGTCTGAATAATCTTATTCTAACAACACCAACCTTATGACCCTTATTTCTCAACTTCCTTGCTACGTATCTTACTGTTCCAGCCGTACTTCCTAAGACTGTTACTATTATATCAGCATCTTCTACTCCATATACATCTAATATGCCATCACCATATCTCCTTCCAGAAAGCTCATACCATTCTTCGTTAACTTTCCTTACAACTTCTTTAACTCTATCCATTGCTTCTACTTGATGCATTTTATGTTCAAAGTAGTAATCGTATAGATCTAATGGTCCAAATGTTAGCGGGTTTTCTGGATCAAGCTTCAATTCTACTTCTTTGCCTAGATAATCTACGTATGTTTTCGCTACCTTTCTAGGTCCTCCTAAGAACTCCCTTACAGCTTCATCTGGCAACATGTATATGTCTTCAAGTGTATGACTTAAGACAAAACCGTCTAAGTTAACTGCTAC
>CAYUVB010000025.1:9155-22883 GCA_964448055.1 uncultured Desulfurococcales archaeon
ATCTTGATTTGCTTCTCTAACGGAACTTTAGGTGTATTCATAATCGAACTCACCCCTCAGAGCTTTCGGGAACCATTGCTATGGCCTTTACAGGACATTCATGAGCACATATTCCACATCCTTTACAAAAGTCATAGTCAATAACCACTTTTTCACCAGTCCAATGGACAGCCATTTCAGGACAATAAAGCCAGCATAAGAGACATCTCACACATTTCTTATAATCTATTACTGGACGGAGAGCCCTCCACCCACCTGTCTTGTATTCTATTGAAAGCCTATATGGGAGTGTAGCTAATGGAAGGTCTTTCCAACCTCTAGGTTCTTTAACTACTTTCACGTTTCCTGCCATGACTTACACCTCACGTGCAAGTTTATAGGCTTTTTCTATTAATTGCATATTCAACTTAGCCATTTCTTCAGGGAACCTATGCTTTAGAGCTTTCTCAATACTATTCATTGATACTAATTGTTCAGCTCTAAGTAAGGCACCTATCATTGCAGTGTTCGTAATAGGTCTCTTCAATATTTCTAATGCAAGTCTCGTTGCAGGGGTTACAAATACTCTATATCTCCCCTTCTCAACTCCTAGTAAATCATACACCTTTACTGGGTCGCCATCGTAGTTTAATATTATCTTACCACCATCCTTTAAGCCTTTGGTAACATTTGCTACTGATAGAAGTGTGGAGTCAAGTACTATAACTATGTCTGGTGTATAGATCATACTATGGATTTCTATAGGCTCATCACTTATCCTTGTAAATGCTAGTACTGGTGCCCCAGATCTCTCTGGACCAAATGCTGGGAAACTTTGGGCATGCTTACCATCAAACATTGCTGCAAGCGCTAAAATGTTGGATGCAGTCCATGCGCCTTGCCCACCACGTCCATGCCAACGTATTTCTGTTATCAAGTCATTCACCTAGAACAGGTATCGAAGTCCACGTCTAAGACCTATAACGGCGTCGTATATAAGGGTTGAATACGTTTCACAACGATTTATCTAGATAAAACTTAATGGAGTAAATACTTGAATACCCAGACCACCGCATTAAGCTTTTCAAAGGATTAGCTCGTGTAGACTCTTAGGGTGAATACGAGATATGGTAGAGGAATTACGTAAGGTTGTTGCAGTAAGGGTTAGCAGTATAAGCGATATAGCACGCATGGCCGCATCAGTCATGACCCTAGGCCAACCAATGTATATTATAAGGTTTAAACATAAGGATAAATACATCTACGGCATACTTGCTGTGTTTAGAGACTATTATAATTACTATGGTATACCTATGTTCTACTACTATGTCGACGAAGATGAAAAATATGTTAAAGCTAAATATCTATTACTAAAAGCTGATGAAGCAGGAGAAAGAGTTGAAGCAGGAGTAGGCAGCAGACCCGGATGGGTTTCAATACCTGTTGTTGAACTTAAGGAAAAACCAGTATTCTTACCGGATGATATTATTTAGCAGCAACAGGTACATATATTAGTACTCTACGGTTACGGCTATAGAGTTTTAGGTATCCTCTTTTTTCAAGTTCGTTGAGTATATCCTTTGCTACACCATATGCTACATTAAGCTTTGTCATGAGGATATATGGTGTCACATAGCTTAGGTTCTTGATTTCCTTTAATGCTTGATTCAGTATATTCTCGTCGTAGAACACCAGCCTACCTTCAGAAGACTCGGATTCTTGTTGTAACCTAGCACGCATTTTCTTCTCTAATTCTCTACGTTGCCTTTTCTCTACTGCTGTTATTGGTTTCCCTCCCTTAGTCCCCATAATCCCCCCAGTTAATTATATCTATTATCAAGGCTTTTAACCATTTACGTCTACTGTATCATTGTCTGAGGGCAAACTGGGCTTGGAGACCTCAATACCTGATAAACTATTAGCCTTATTCAGAGTGATAGGTATAGGTAGGAAGGAAGCAAAGGTTTATCTTACTATACTTACTCGTGGCCCAATTACTGCTCGTGATTTAGCGTTATACTTAAATGTAAGTCCAACAAAAGTCTATGAGCCATTGAATAAGTTAGCCTCTTTAGGATTGGTAGTAAAGACGAATGATAGGCCTGCAAAGTTTATGGCTGTAGAACCTAGGATCGCATGGCGACGAATTAAGGGAATGATAGAGGATAACATTAGGGTATTTGAAGAAAAACTTCTCCCGCAAATAGAGGCATTATATCATGGAAGTAGTGGACTTTATAGAATAATACTTGTACCAGGCCACGATGTACTGTATAGACTTATAGATGTAATAGTTTCCTCAAGGACCAATATTGATCTGGCACTTTCATATAGGGAGTTAATTACTGAACAAATACTTAAAGCAATAATTAACGCTTCAAAACACATTAAGGTTAGAGTACTAATAGATAAGAAGTATAGTGATTTTCAAGAACTCTTAACATTAAGGAATGAAGGAGTTAACATACATGTAATTGATGGAATGTTTGGTAGCGGTGTGATAGGGAGTAGTGTATTGTTAATAGTTAAGACTAGAGAAGGAAACCTCATAGGCATGTGGAGCGATCATGAATTCTTCGTAGAAATAGCTAAGGTATACTTTGAACATCTATGGGGTAAATCCTATGAATTGATAAGAAGTTAACGTATTATTGAACCTAGGGCTTTATAAATCTTAATCATCCATAACCACCTATATCGGGGTGTTACCCTATGAAGTTGATAACAGTAAAAATGCCAGAGTCTTATGTTGAGGGATTAGACGAGTTAGTACGCATAGGTAGATATTCGTCAAGGAGTGAAGTTATTAGAATTGCTGTTAGAGAACTACTTAAGAGAGAACTATGGATAAAGGAAGAAGAATTGGAGTTACAGCCTATGAGAGCTTTTGTTGAGAAACGTGTATTAATATGAACTATTTATTTTATTCTTTTAATTCTCTATACCTTTAAATGAGTTCCTCGACGCTTCATTCTCCTAAGATAATCTATTAAAAGTCTTGATAGGGGTTCACCTTCATAGAGTACCCTGTAGCTTAACGGTGGCATAAAACCGGGAATAATATTCCTTAATTCTTCTAGTTTTACTGGTCTAGAAAATATATGTGGTTCAAGTACTTCTAGAGCCATTGCTCTCTTAGAGCCAGCTATATAAGGCCAATCATCTTCGTCTATCCCTGGACTAGGGTATTTCATTACTTCATTCCAAACCTTTCTAGGTGGTCCTACTATCACTTTTCCTACTTTGAATTCACCAACAATAGCTTTAACGGTGCCGGATACATATACTATTATGGTAGAACCAGGCTCCACTGGTATACCTATCCATCTACGAAGCTCGAATTTCTTCTGGCCAGCAAAGATTTGATACGCAAATTTAGGTCTAATGCTCATTAAATATTTCTTCTTCGTGCCTTCCTTATTCATCTTGAAAACTCACCTTCACTATGTCGCTATACGGAATCTATTTAACTATAACCTATATATGAGTACTTGACAGCATACGTATTATGGCGATGAAGAGGGCTGGTATTACTGAGACCACATGTTAATGCTGATGGACACCAGGTCTGAGCCCATCAGCTTATTAAGGTATTTTAGAGTCTTGAACACCTTGGGTTAGACGAGTATTGGAGATGGATACTATAAGGGAAGGAGACTGGGTACTAATATATATCGATGAAAGAAGAATATTCTTAACAAAAGTTGAAAAAGGAAAGAGATTTGAATCGGATAAAGGTGTGTTAAAACTAGATACAATAATAGGTTTAAAGTATGGTTCTAAAGTGGAGCTATCAACTGGTACTAAAGCATATGTACTTAGCCCGTTGTTCTACGACTTCTTTCTGAAGTATAAGCGTTTCACTCAAGTGATTTATCCCAAAGATCTAGGTTTCATTATATTCTTATCCGGCATTGGTAGCGGTTCTAAGGTTCTTGAAGCTGGTGTAGGGACTGGTTTTCTTACAACAACATTAGCCCACATAGTTAGACCTAACGGCAAAGTATACGCATATGAAATTAGAGAAGACTTCTATGAAAATGCTTTAAGAAACCTAAGAATGAGTGGATTATTAGATTATGTTGAATTAAATCAAGGTGATGTTAGGGACGCTAAAAGTAGGTTAAAGGATATAGATGCTGTATTCTTCGATTTACCAAATCCTTGGGATTATTTAAATGTTGCTTATGAAGTACTAAAACCTTCTAAGCCAGTAATAGTGTTCGTTCCAACGGTTAATCAAGTAGAGAAAACCGTACTTAGTCTTCGCAAACATGGAGGATTCACTGATATTCATGCGTACGAGCTATTGTTACGAGAATACCAGGTAAAGGAAGGTGCCACTAGACCTAGACCCTACATGATAGGGCATACAGGGTTTATTGTATTTGCACGTAAAGTTCTTGAAGGATAGAACTTATATTATAGACTGTCGGGGAAAAGCGTAATATTCAGCTGCATAGCGTAGACTAGGTAGTGGATAGGTAGTATTCGGTGAAAAATAATGAAAGTAAAACGTGAAAAATGGTCTAAAGAATTCAGCAAATGGTTTGATGAAGTATTAGAGAAAGCAGAATTATATGACTATGGTAGATACCCCTTAAAAGGTACTGGTATATGGCGTCCTTATGGATTCAAGCTTAGACAAAACATTATAAACATTATCAGACGTGAACATGACACACGTGAACATGAAGAAGTACTTCTACCACTACTTATACCAGAACATTTCCTAAGAAAGGAATCTGAGCACATTAAAGGATTCGAAGCCCAAGTCTACTGGGTTACTCATGGTGGAGCCGAAGAACTAGATGTTAAATTAGCATTACGTCCAACTAGTGAAACCATAATTACGCCTATGGTTGCTTATTGGTATCAAAGTTACAAGCAACTTCCAAGGAGATTCTATCAGATAGGAAGCATATTTAGATATGAAACCAAAGCTACAAGGCCAATGATAAGGCTTAGAGAAGTCACAACATTTAAGGAAGCACATACTTTCCATGATAGCTTTGAAGACGCTGAGCGACAAGTCATGGAAGCAATCGAAATCTACAAGAGAATATTTGACGAACTAGGTATACCCTATAAGATTTCACAGAGACCTGAATGGGACAAATTTGCCGGAGCATTATATACAATAGCATTTGATACAATACTACCAGATGGGAAGGTTTTACAAATAGGAACAGTGCACCATTTAGGACAAAACTTTACTAAAGCTTTTGAAGCACGTATCCAACTTAAAGATGGCAGCATAGACTACATGTGGTCTACTAGCTATGGTTTATCAGATAGAGTTGTGGCAACATTAATAGCAGTACATGGAGATGACCGTGGACTTGTACTACCACCCAAGGTCGCCCCCATACAAGTAGTCATAATACCTATACCAGCAAAAGATGAGACTAAAACAAAGGAAATAATAGGCTACGCACAGAATATTAAGGAAATACTAGCCAGTCATAACATTAGAGTACATCTTGATGACAGAATAGAGATAACGCCTGGATACAAATACTATGATTGGGAACTAAGAGGCGTACCAGTAAGATTAGAAGTAGGCGAACGTGAACTAACTGATAAGACAGTAACTGTAGCTAGAAGGGATACATTAGAAAAGAAAGTTGTTGAACTAAACAACCTTGTCAGCGAATTAAATAATGTGTTTAAAGAAATAGAGGAATACTTAAAGAAGAGAGCTTGGGAATTCTTTAATAACAAGATCAGAATGACTACAAGCCTAGATGAAGCAATCAAGATTATTGAGGAGCATGGTGGAATAGTAGAATTACCATGGTGTGGAGATCTTAAATGTGGTCTTGAAATAGAAGCTCGTACAGGACTTAGAGTTCTTGGTAAACCATTAAAGAGCGAACAAGTAGATGTTAATGAATATAAATGCCCCGTATGCGGTAAACCTGCAAAAACAATCTTAAGATTAGCTAAAACTTATTAGGCTAAGAATTATTAAACACTCATGCGAGGAGGTTGTAATCATGCCGAAAAAGAGGGAGAATAGGGGTAGGCATAAAGGAGATAAAGGCTACGTAGGCTATGTCCAATGTGATAACTGTGGAAGACTTGTACCTAGGGATAAAGCTGTATGTGTTACTAGAATGTACTCACCAGTAGATCCACAGCTAGCACGAGAGTTAGAGAAGAAAGGAGCAATAATAATGAGATACCCGGTAACAAAATGCTATTGTATTAGCTGCGCAATACACTTCGGTATAATTAAGGTTAGACCCGAAGCAGAACGCAAGAGAAGGCCTTCATATGTCTAAACTCTTTACTAAACGTACATTTATCGTAGTTTCCCCCACAGCTAGAACCTCACCTGACTTCCCCCTTAAAGGTATAGCAGGTTCTACTGGAAGATTAGATGTAATAGCTCGTAGCATCCTAACAATTTTACAATTAGACGAGAACATACGTAAAAGCATAGTATTTAAGGCATTACTAATGGGGCCTCCTAATCCTCCAATAGTATTAGAAGTTCATGGAAGCTTGGTTAGAGGAACTTATGAAAACGAGATCAAAGTAATTGAAGCTATTAGAAAAGTATTAGCAGGTGAACATGTAGAAGGATTTAGTATCGAGAAAGTAAGCTTAAAGAAGTTACTAGAGAACTTGCTTAACACTCATGAAAGAGTATACTATCTCCGTGAGAATGGTAAAGAGATTTTAAGGTCTATAAAACCTGCTAAAACTATTGCATTCATATTAGGTAGTCATGTTGATATTCCAACTGAATATGAAGTCATAATAGATAAGATGGGTATCCCTAGGGTGAGTTTAGGTAGTATAAGTTATTTGACAAGCCAGTGTATAATTATCGTAAACTGGCTACTTGATAACTATGGTAAACACTTATGGAGATTACCTTAAAGTCTTGTATACATGTACTATTCTTTGGATAATGGTTACTATGGATAATCCTATTAATAGTATTAGTATCAGAATCGATATATAGATGTTAATGCTTGATATAGCTAAGGCTACTATGATTAATATTATTCTTTCGGCACGCTCTATAACTCCAATACCTTCCATTTTTACACCTAATGCTTCAGCTCTAGCACGTGTATAGCTTATAAGATATGATGATATTATTAGTACTATTACTATGAATGGCGATAATCCAACGAATATAAAGGATATGCTATATAGGGCATCCTCTATTCTGTCCATGGTTGAGTCCAGGAAAGCACCAAATAATGATTTTTTACCACTTATTCTAGCTACTTCACCATCTAGTACATCAAAATATGCACTAGCAAGTATTAATATACTAGCTGTAACTGGACCAAAATAATATGTTGATAATGGAACAAATAGTGATAATATAAGTCCCGTAATTGTTAATACATTGGGATGAACATTAGCTGAAGCAAGAGCCTTTGCAGGTAGGCCTACAAACTTCTTAGCTATAGGTCTAAGTTTTGTTAACAATAGCTCATTTCACCACAACATATATGCTTCATTATCAATGCATCCTTATCTAATACAGGACTTTCACTTATTATAACTCCTTTTATACCCACCTCCTTTAAGCCTCTGCAAACTATCCTAAAATCGGGTCCAAACTCTTCTTTATCTAATACATGATGCTCTTTTTCACCGCCACTACCATATTCTATCTTCGAGAAGTGCATGTGTAGTGGATTCAATACTTGTGATCCTAGTTCTTTTTCTATCATTTCTATTATCTTAATCACTTCGTCAACCTTAGTGATATGCATTCCTAGTGCTCTTGCATGAATATGTGCCCAATCTATGACAGGTCTACACATATCAATGCTATGACATATCTCTATTACTTCTTCTACACTACCTATCTGTGTTCTTTTACCTGTAGTCTCAGGACCCAACCATACGCCTCTTATGTTTCTATTCTTCATTTCCTCGACTACTTCTCTTAATGTATTTATTGACTTTTCTAACGCAGCCTTTTTCGATTCATTACCTTTATAGTAGCCAACATGAAATACTACAACATATGCACTCATCCAATAAGCCGCTTGTACTGCATCAATAAGCCTCTTAATACTATTTTCTATAGTCTTCCTTTCTGGCGAAGCCAGGTTTATGTAGTATGGTGCATGAAGACTTAACACTACATCGTATTTCCTCGCTTCTTCGCCTAATAATCTAGCCTTAGTCTCCGATATTCTTACGCCTCTAACCGCTTCGTATTCAAGAGCATCAAGACCAATGCTATGTAGGTATTCAGGTACTTTAACCATATCACCTTTAAAGTCTATAGGCTTACCTGCAGGCCCAAACCTAAGTCTCTCGGGCAAAGATTTAACACCCATAATTCTGTTTTATAATGAAAACTATTATATCAGTATCCGCTAAATACACTAAACAATTATTATATCCTGAAATCTTCTAAATAACTAGGGGCTATGAGGAGGAATCCGGGAGCAGAAATACATATAATTGATGGTGAAAAGGTTCGCGTGCCGAGCCCTCCCTTCTGGTTCTACTAGGAAAATTATTCTATGATTAAAAAGGAGAAATGTATGTGAGCTAAAGGACGTTAAATATAATTTCCTCTAATACTTCAATAGCCTTAGGAGATGCTTCAAGACTTCAATAGAGGGTAGAGAATATGTCTAGGAAGATCAGATGGATACGGAGACTCGAAAGACACTTGAAGAGGCATCCAAATGATAAAGTTGCAAGAACAATATTGGAGGCGTTAAAGAAGGGTAACTACGAATGGCGCGGTAAAAGCATAGTCATCAAACAAGTAGAGACACAGAGCTAACACTATTGCGATGATGACTTTGGCTACCTAATGATAAATGTTTTCCATAGATGATGTAACCTGGCCTTTCTGAGCTCAAGTAATTAAGTAATTAAAAGTATTTATTAAGGGTACTATTTAAAAACCCTACTATTCGAGTACTGGGTAGGCGATAAATAGTGGCTAAAGTTAAAAAACTAATCTTGGTTACAGCTACACACCATCCACTACACAAGATTTTCAATAACCTATTAGAAGAACTAGCCGAGAAACTAGGTGTAGAGAAAGAGGTAAAGATTGAAGACTATGTGTTCCTCATAAAATATGGTGAAACAGATGAATTCGGTATGGCTGGTACACCTCAGTTGTTAGTTGAATTAGACGATGGTAGGATTGTACCAGTACTAACACAGAGGTCTATGCCTTTAACAGGAGCACTTAAACCAGATGTAGATAAAGCAAGGGAAATAGTGCTTAAGAAAATAGAGGAACTGACAAGTTAAGGTTAACCTTTAAGTCAGCTTTGTATTAACAATATTTTTAGATAAAACTATTCGTCTCCAATAAGGGTTGTAATACTATGACCTATCCCCATGTACCTTATGTGCCAACTCCTGAGCATGTTGCAAGAAAAATGCTTGAACTAGCGGGCGCTGGACCCAACGATATAGTTTATGATCTTGGAGCAGGAGATGGACGTATAGTTATCATAGCAGCCAGAGAGTTCAATGTCAAGAAAGCTATAGGTATAGAGATTAGAAGCGATTTAGTACGTGAAGCTAAAAGGAAGATAAAGGAGTTGAATCTTGAGGATAGAGTTGAAATAAAACAAGAAGATATGTTTAAAGCAAAGATAAGTGATGCAACAATAGTAACATTATTTCTCTTAACAAGTGTTAATGAGAAACTAAAACCTAAGCTAGAACTCGAGCTAAAACCCGGAACTCGTGTTGTTTCACATGAATTCCAAATGCCTGGATGGAAACCTAAAGTAGTAGCAACTATACACGACGGAAGAGTATCACATACGATATACCTATACGTTATAGGAGAACATAAATAAGAGGAGTATCCAACGATATAGCAGGGTAAGAATAAAAAGGTGGTGTAGTTCTTGACTGAGAAAATCCTCGTAATCCGTGCTGAAGATGGAAGGGTTGTAAGATCAGTAATAGAGGAAGGCACCCTTGAGGAAATTGTTAGAAAGTATGCTTTAGCTGCTTTAAAGGAATGGGAGCCAATATATTCTGATTTCATAGTACTACGTGACAAATATGAAGTAAGATTAAAGCTGCCCATAAAACCTGAGCAATACGAGCTTATAGCAAAGTATAGACCAGAACGTTCGCCAGATGGTTATGCTGTATTTAATATACCGATATACACTATAAGCTTCGATAACTTCTGGGACAATGAGACATACAAAGATAGGAAAATGTATCTTATAGCACCGTATATAGATGATAATGTTAAAGCTGAATTAGAAGGTGCTGCTGCTGACAGCACTAACATTAGGAAACAAGAAGGGGTCCCGGCTGGCGAAATTACTATATCTGATACAGAACTTGAAGAGATGATGAGAGAAGCTGAAGAGCTGGAGAAAATGTATGAGGAGGAAAAACCTAAACGTGGTAAGGGTAAGAGAAGGAAGAAGAGCTAAAAGCCGAAGAAAGCTTCTAATTTCGATATCCCTGCTATTTCCTTCCAATCAACATTTATTGCATTAAGTATTTGTTCAAATGTTGATTCTACAGCCTTTAGGTATTTATCTACATCTATATCATGTAGTTTAGCCAACTGTATGGGTTTAACACCATCCTTACCCTTTACTTTCACAAAGAATACTACATCACCAGCGAATACTCTGTATCCAAGTGCTGTTAGCTGGAGGGCTGCCTTTACATGTTGGGGTACATTCTTCTTGTATTCGTCTAAGTTCTTTGACAAAGTCATACGTATAGCTAATTCATCTAACGTGAACTGTAAGTTCCTAAGACGTATGTAGATATCTTTTACCTTAGATCTAATGTATTCCTTAACCTTTTCGAATTCTTCTGGAGTATTAACACTACCTAGAGCCTGTAGTATTTCGTTGAAAGCTGATTTCAGGAACTCGGGTGTATTCTTCTTCTTACCTACAAGGCCTTTTACATCTACAGTACCATCAGGATACACACCTATGTAATTCTTCTTTAATCCTGAGAACGCTACGTACTTGTAGCCCTTATCTACATCTAATTCTAACTCAAAGTTTTCTTGAACCCATTTCCTTAATTTATCGAGTAATTCCTCACTTGGATGCCATAGGAATAATGAGTCTGTGTCGCCATAAAGTACCTTTAAGCCTAGCTCCTTAGCCTTCATTATCGTGTTCCGTATGGTGTACCTACCAATTGCTGTTACGCTTTCTGCTACTGGTGGAGCATATAGAGGGAAACTTGATGCACCAAATACTCCATAGCTAGCATTAATGTATACTTTCATAGCTTTTTGTACTACATCATACCAACTACGTTCTTCAGGTCTAAGGCTAGGATCCTTGGCTTTCTTCTTATACACTTTAACTCTAAAGTCTCTTAGTAAGCCTGTTATCTGAGCTGTTATACCTGGTTTTTCAATGCATACCTCGTGTATTATGTTACCGTTTTCATCTCTAACAAATATTCTTTTATCCTTAGGACATACTTCTTCGGGAGGATCTATGGTTTCATAACTTAGATTCCATCTCTTAATTATACTTGGATATAGTGATGCAAAATCAAGCACTATTACGTCAAAGAACACACCAGTAGGCGGGTCAATAACTATTGCTCCTGCATATTTCTTGCCCTTAATTATAGCTTCTGTTACTACTTTATTCTTAAGCATACGTATGTCTTCAGATAATGGTATTAGGTAGTTCCTTCTACGATGTTCCCAGTAGAATAGTCCTTGAATCCACTTGGATACCTTCCTTCGTACAACATCTTCAAGGCTATTCTTACTAATACGCATTAATAGTACTATGAGTCTCCAAACTAGTTCGTCATCAAACATTGTTAGTTGTAGTGTTAGCCAAGAGTCACGGTAATTGTATGTGACTAGTCTAGCTATATCAAGTACACCTATATGTTCTCCAAGTTTTATCTTAGAGACCCCTAGTAGAGCACTAGCAATAGCATCTAGTGTAAAGTCTTTATATTTGCCGCTAAACGCGTAAGCTTGAATAGATTTGTTTTCAAAGAACTTGTATAAGTCTATATGAACACCTTTTCTTAGAGATGGGTAATCCCTAAACCATTTAATTGGTATTAGTTCTCGAGGTATGCCAAGTCTAAGTGCTCTATTGTATAGGTAGTTTAGGTCAAAATTATCACCGTTGAAAGTAATTACTATAGGATATTTATCCATGACTCTAAGTGCTTCAAGTATTAGACTTCTTTCTTCATCAATTATTTCAACTATTGCTCCTGCCGGATAATCCTCGGGAATTTCACCAAATCTTACTCCTTCGCGAGCTAGAACTAGAACTCTGTTATATCCATCACTTCCTACTAAAGCTATGCTTATGATGGGGTAATCAGCTCGATCAGGGTCGGGCATCCTACCTTTGAATGGAGTGTAAACTTCTATGTCTAGGGCTAAACGTCTTGCCTTAGGAGCCGGTGTCTCGAAGAGTGGTGCCCATTCAAAAGCTAGTTTACGTGTCTCTTCATGTTCATCCTTAAATGCTTCTTCAAGTAATTTACGGAAGTCCTCAGTTATCTCGGGCTTAACTAATTCCAGCTTACCATCTTTTATCAAATACTTCATTCCAGGTATAAGTTGTAGATCATATATATAGTTGTCATGATATTTGATGTTAGCTTCCCATGCCTTGGGAACATAATTTCTTAGAGTTCTTACTGCTAATGGATCCTTCGTAACTATCTTAGTCATTTCAACTTTACGATTAAATAATAGATCTATTTTCTCAACAACTTCTGTATGATCAAATGAAGGGTGAGATACTATTTTATCTATCTCCCTAACCTTATCAGGGGGAATATCTACTAGAAAGTATGGTTTATGATCATAGCCATCATAATATTGCACTATTATACCGCGTTCTTCATCAAGGAATTTAAGTAAAGCTTTACCCTTATCACCATCATATTGTACATTCAGTAAATATACAGGTTTATCATAGTTTTCAACAATAAAGGGATCTTCCAGTAAATCTTTAATGGGGTCACCAATTCTATCAATCACTAACTCTCCTGTAAACCCATAAATATCCAAACCCTTACCTTCACTTGTTTTCTCTCCAACACTCACCTCATCAACTAGCTTAGAAACAACACTATTTGATCCACCTTCACTCTTACCCATGGTTTCTGCTTGTCTTACATGCTCAACTATACTCCCTTCACTAACACTTTCCCGCTTAGCAATACTACTCTTACTAGGAGTCTTACCTATGAAACTAAGTAGCGTTGTCTGCCTATTGTCTCTAGCTCTCGTCCTTCTAGCCAACAGTGTCACCATCACATAATAAATACATGTGTCAACCCTAAACCAGATAATATATGATTCTGGTAGCCCATAAAACTAGCTTCCCTAAAGAAATATAGGTAATACTACTAAACTTAAGATAAACACACTTATTAATAACGTAATTAAATATCTCCAGCTCGATATAGGATGGATTAATTAGACAATTAGCACTTATTAGCCTTAAGAATAATGATTCTAAAAGAGGGCTTCAAAGTACTGTGGGCCCGTCGTCTAGCTTGGATAGGACGCCGGCCTGCGGAGCCGGAGGTCCGGGGTTCAAGTCCCCGCGGGCCCGCTATTCTCTTAGATGTTTAAGGCAAGGTATAACCTAAAGGCTACTACCTCAATGTTCCTCTGGTTATCTGCTTAGGTAGCTATATGCCAATGCCACGTATATAGCTGTTCCAATATACAGTACATCCTCGTCTACATTGAAGTATGGACTATGATGTGGTTTATCTGTTCCTTTTTCTGGG
>CAYUVB010000026.1:0-21588 GCA_964448055.1 uncultured Desulfurococcales archaeon
GAGTATATTGAAAAACAAGGTATAGTAAATAAGGATCTTGTAAGACTTTGGATAGAGCTTGCCACTGCAATAGAAATACTTAATGGTAGAATTTCTGAGGAAACAGCACGTATATTTCAAGTACCATTCATACCCATATCTAGTAAGAAGAGCAATAGATCTTAAGTATTAGTAAACCTAACTATTGGTAGTCTATTCAATAAGTATGCTATATCTAGAGCCCTTACCTCTCCTAATTTAGGGTTATGATTACCGAAATTACTTAGTGATTTAAGTATTTGATCTTCTAATAATCTTACTATGTAGTCTATGCTAAGGTTTTTATAATTTTGCGCTTTCTTTACTACTGCTAGCAATGTGTAAAGTTGTGTTTCCTCTACTAGATGTATGTTGTTGAATAATGGTACTGGTACGGGCAGACTCTTATCTTCAAGTGATTTACCCTTTATCTTAGGTTTCTCTAACGATCTTACTTCTACTATTTTCCTCTTAGAGGGGAGAGTGTACTCCTTCTCATGTACTTCTACGTTGTATTGTTTTACTAGCTCTTTAGCTTCTGTAGTCTTGTCTATTGGTTTATACGCTTCCATCACTATGACTGTATCAGCTATTGCTAATAATGGTAATGATCCTGATGATACTATTATTAGTGATACTCCTTTCTTCTTCATAGATCTAGCCAAGGAGGATAGAGGTGTTATTGTATGCCACTTTGTTATGTTCTTAGCTCTTTCATCGATATATAGTATGTTCGTTGCTGCTGTATCTTCGTCTAATAGTATTAATTTTGCTCCAACCTCTATTGCTTCCTGGATCGAAGCTGCTATACTGGTTGCACCACTTGCATCACGTGTAGTAAAACATGAAGTATTACTCTGTCCTGGTATACCATGTATCATAGATGATATGTCTACGCATGATACATATCTGCCATCCTCAGCTCTTACATACATGGTCTCTCTTATCGTTACAACTTTCTCTCTACCATCACCTGGTATATGATTCCATACCCCAGCCGCTATTGCCTCTAATAATGTGGATTTTCCATGAAATGCTGAACCAGCTATAACTGTTATTCCTTTCCTAATACCCATACCCGTTACCTCATCTCCCCATGGAAGCGTTATTGTTATCCTTAAACTTGGTGGTGATTCGAAGGGTACCGCATTAGGTAATGGCTCTTCACATCCACCGCATTTTCTTGGAAGGATAGATCCATCACCTATAAATGAAACAAGACCTAGGTCTGGTAACTTCACCCTAACGTATTCTTGCATTTTCCATGTGTAAACATGTTTTCTTAAATCATCTAGCATATAATCTACATTTAATGCCTCCTTAAACGCCTTAGGTATTTTTTCTAATAACAACTCCTTTGCATAGTCTCCTAATATTCTCCTACGCTTTGACGGTAATCCAACGTAAATTCGTGCTATAACAGTATCTCTAACTATTTCTAAGGAGCTTCTACGAATTATTGTAGGTCCAGGTCTAGGTATACCTAAATAACCACTTCTGCCCTCGCCGATCTTCCTAGAAAATCTTTGGAGAATCCTATATAGTCTTCGTGTAAGCCAGTCTGCTAAAGGTACTGGTTCCTCTAATGCCCATTTAGGTGCACGTATCTTTGATATCACTTTAACAACACTAGGAGGAGCATACGGATCTCCTTGAACTCGTACAACCTCTATTCGAATACCATCTACAACCTCCTTAGTATTCAATAATTTCTTGTAAGCCTTGTATCCCTTGCCATCAATTCTACTCAGGATAGTTGCTATTGATTTAGTCTGCAACCCTATCACCCCTGCCCTTACCGTTTGTAAGCTATTCTATGGTATCACCAAGATAGTACTTAATAGGTTAAGTGTGAGATACTATGATAGCTATTTTAGATAAATAAAAGGGTCCTTATAAACAATAAATATGGAGAAGTAGCACATGGAATCCATTTGGTAGTGTTAAACTATGCTAAGAATCAGTGCTAGAGATATTGAAGCTTTACTAGAAGCTATGGTTGCGTGGGAGAAAATTAAGCCAGGACAGGTTGGTAAGCGTAGAGTGTTTAAGCGGTATGGATTGCTTGGTACGAGTAAGGATAGAGTTTTCACCGCCATTATATATGGTGTTTCACGTAGGCGAGGACTAGTAGATAGGATAATAAGTAGCACGGGATGTGATATAGAGGAGCTAGATCTGTACTCATTAATGCTGTTAAGAGCAATAGTGTATGAGAAATATTTTGGTGAAGGAGAAACCAACATCTATCTAAGTCTCGTGAAATTAGGACCTAATGTAATAGGTAGAATTGTGGGCAAAGGGGCTAAGGAGAAGATAGCTACCTTAATAGAGAAGGTTATTAATGTAAGCTACAAACCCAAGGATAGAATCGAGGAATTAGAATTCAAGTATAATGCTCCATACTGGTTTATTCATAAACTAGTAGAAATGATCGGATGGGATGAGACGATAAGTTTCCTAGAGGTAACTAATCAACCTCCGCCATTAAGCTTTCGTATAAATACATTGAAGGCTAGTGTAGAGGAAGTACTGGAAGAGTTCAGAAGAGAGGGTTATAGACCTATTATTGGAAGATATGTTCCAACAGTAGTTAAGATCCGTGAACCATATGATTATAGTTCGTCGAAACTATTAAAGAATGGAAAGATTATACCACAGGATGAGGCCAGTGCTCTTGCTTCTATTTTGCTTGGTGTTAGGCCTGGTATGGTTGTTGTAGACCTATGCGCAGCACCAGGAGGAAAAACAACACACATAGCAGAAATAATGAAGAACCATGGAAGAATTATAGCCATAGAATTATACGAGGATCGCGCAGCTAGACTAAGACAACTACTTAAACGGGCTGGCATAAGTATAGCTGAAGTACATGTAATGGATGCTAGGGAAGCTGTAAAGCTATTTGGAGAAGAAATAGCTGACCGTGTACTACTGGATCCTCCATGCAGTAGTACTGGTGCTATCGCAAAACATCCTGAAGCTAAATGGAGACTTAACGAAAACGTGTTAAGCAAACTCGTATCTCTCCAAAGAGAACTCCTAGATATAGCTGTAAGATTGCTTAAGCCTAGTGGAAGACTACTATACACTACTTGTAGTGTGCTAAGAGAAGAGAACGAAGAGAATATAGAATGGATCTTACACAAATACAAAGATATAGTTAAACTCATACCACTAAAAGAACCATTTAGTCCCGGATTCCTACCTGGTACTATGAGGGCTTGGCCGCATCGTCACGAAGTAACAGGGTTCTTCTACGCACTAATGGAGAAGATTAAGTAGATTAATAGACATTAATTAAAGGTTTTGAAAATTCTATTAGTGTTAATGGTCTATTCATACGTAATACCCTAGAAGTATTAAATACTATGAATACAAACTATCAACTTAGGAAGAGGCTAGATTAGCGATATTAAGTCTAGGTGTAATTATCTTGGCCATAAACATGAATCCACAGGTATTTGGAAGAGAAATAGGCATCGTTCTAAGTGGTGCCAGCGCTGGTCTTGCACCTATAGCGTTAAGAAATGATGCTGAAAGTCTTGTTGCCGATGAACAATTAGTTGTAATCTATGACAAGAAATATGAAGATACACACATGCTAGGTGTTATAAGATGGGTGCATAGACTTGAACCATTCCTTAGACGTGGTATAAGAACTGTATATACTGATCATCCAGAAGCACTTGAAGACGAACTAGTATTAGGTTATAGCAATGCTTGGGTTGAAATATATGGTGCATTAACAGATAAAGGCATTAGTGAAAATACAAGGGCTCCTCATCCAGGTTCTAGAGTATTCTTAATTGAGGATGGAAGCGTCTTATCTAAGTATATATCTCTAGACAAACCAATGATAGTAGGTGAACATAAGTATAGTGGATGGAAACTACCATTAAATCATCAAGCGTTAAGATACCATGTAGGTGTTTTTGGAGCAACTGGTATGGGTAAGAGTAGACTAGTACGAGCATTAATAGAAGAGATTGTAGACAAGGGATACTCGCTTATAATATTTGATCATACTGGAATAGACTATGCACAACCATATCGAGAAAAAGGTTATGGAGACCACATAGTTGAAAGCAGCAAGATAAAGTTATCGCCAGATATAATAGCACAATTGATATTAGAGTTAAGTCGTTTATCAGATTATTATACGGACTACGTTATGGCTGCAACAATCTGTTATGTGAGTATGATTGAAGGTAAGGTTAGTAGCGTTGAAGAATGCTTAGGTCTAAGTACTACTAGGCAGAGCTGGGGTCGTAGAAGGCACACACAAACAGTTATCGATATGGCTGGAGATAATGGAGAAGGAAAGGAGGGGATATGGAGCAAAGACGAGTATCTAAGAGTGTTAAGAACTACTATGGAGAACATGGGTGCTAGGGAAACAGGCATTGCGCGTGTTAGAGGTTTTATAAACTTCTTCTTAGATGAGAGCTTCTTTGATCAATTGAATGAGCGTACTATTACTCCAAACGAATTAATCTCTATGGCCAAGGATAAGGGGTTCATAATAGTTGATATGAGCACCGATACTCATCTAGTTGTCAAACAAGCCATTATAGCTGATACTGCTAGGGCTGGATGGGAATGGATAGCCTTGAACCGTAAGCCCATTAACCTTGGACTAGTTGTTGACGAAGCCCAGAATTACGCTAGCGAAGGTAGAAGTATTAGTGCTGTAGAGCTTGAGAGAATTGCAAGGGAGGGTAGGAAGTGGGGCTACTTTATCATACTTGCATCACAGAGAGTTGCAAGGGATATACGTACAAGTATACGTAGTAATCTTGGAACAGTATTCTTTAGCAAATTACAAGCCACTGGAGACCTTAATGAAATAGCTGGTTACTTAGACCTAGGTAAATTAAATGAGGCAGCACTTGCTATGCTTGCACCTAGGGAGTTCTTTGTAGCTGGATTAATGAATCCATTGCGGAGACCAATACTATTAAGAATTAGAGAGGTGAAATAGTTTTGGAACCCTATCGCGACACCAACAGATTTAGTAGAATCATGGGAGAAGTATACATTCCAGAGGAAATAGTTGAATTATTAGAATTAGAGGAGATAGATTTTCTTAGAATCTATGGTTCTCAACCAGCATTAATTAGTGTTTTAGGTAAACTTGGTAGGATTATACGTAGGATTGAGCATAAGATAAATGCTCTTAGAAAACTAGTAGATGAAACAGGCTTATCGAGTAAACTAGAGTTCAAAAAAATACCTGAGGAGATAAGTGAAGACTATTGTATAGGTGCAATAGATTCAACTTATCCTCCCGAAGGCTTAGAACTTGTTGGTGGTAGGCTTTCAGCTATAGTTGCTGGCTACATACTCTACGGCTGTAAAAACAAGAAGAAGGATACAGTAAATATCAAAAATTATAATGTTATAGGCGACGTGTTATTTTATGATGTTGAGGAATTGAAGGATATAGTCTATACCAAGGCTAAAATACTTGAGAAGAAAGTAGCACAAACACTCATAGACTACAAACCTCAGGGACTACTAGATTTAGATTTTCTAGTATTTGATGGTGAAATAATACCATATAAACTATTATATAAGACCCCTAAGGCTAAACAGAGAAGTCATAGATTGCAGAAATTAGAAGAATATACTCTGAAAACACTCAAGAAGGCAAAGGAGGCTAGGATATCATTAATAGGTGTATTAAAGAGAGCTTATTCACGAGCATTATCAGTATATGTTAATACTAGGATACCAGTAAATGATAAAGCGTTTATGAGCATAGCTTTGAGACAAGGAGAATATACGTGTATAGGTAAATTAGAACAAATATTACCAAGAATGGTTAAGTATATGAGAGTTCCAAGAGAGGAATTAAGAAGAAAGTACATGGAGGCTATAGAGGAGAATCTTCAACAACACCCTGAATACGGTGAGGTCCAAGTATGTTTTTATAAACCTCATAATCCCACGTCTTTTAATCAAGCTGTTAAACTAGAGATACTAGACTATGCTAAAGTAGGAGTAGAGAATATAATAGCATATTTAGCTTCGAAAACCAGTGAAAACGCTGTCCCATACTTTATAGATATTATTGATACAATGGTACGACTAGAAGCACAAGCACTAGAATATGTTAGGAGAAGACTAGAAGCAGAATTAGCAAAAAGATATGAAAGGTTAGGAATAATCTTAACGGGGCATACGAATCCTCAAAAGAGGTATTTAACTGAGCCAAGGACTTAAGTAGGTACTTTTACTTCTTCAACTAACGTATTTACACTTGATAGTAGATTCTCATAACTTATTATCTCGAGTAACTTATCTTTTAATTTTGGCAAGTAGTAGATATTATAGGGTACGTATATAGCTTCTCTATCTACGTAGTCTAATGCTTGTTCGAATATCTCCTTATGCTTCCTCGGTAGACTATAAACAATGAAGTCATAGTGCTTGCTTATTTTCTCTAGTACACTTGCTACTATGTTTATGTATAATTCTTTCTCTCTGGCTGTTAGCTTATCTGGTGGATAATCATAATGTGCTGCTGGAAATAGGTAAGCTTGACTATATGGTATAATTCCCAGTGGCTCTGATACTATGTATCTATCAACTATAATTGATATACCATATTTCCTTAAAATAGCATCTATTTTCCTATTCATGAAGCTTCTAGGTATGGGTTTAATGTTGGAACATGGTGTGAACAAAGCAATTTTACCTGGAGATATAGGGTTCCATACTCTTAGAATATACTCGTGATATATCTTTATTATTGGATGAAAGAATAATTCCTCACCTTTAATTATGATTGTTCCTGGCGCGGTAAATATAATGTCTAAGTCTATGTCTATTTCTCCTGTCAACTTCTTATATACGTAGTATCCTTGGCTAGTTATCGATAAATATCCTTGGCTTAATAGCTTCTTATCTATTAATCCTTTTTCTGCTAATTCTATATCAGTAGATGTTATTTCGATTCCTATATAAGTATTGCTTATAGCTAGTATTAGTCTATCAAGTACTCTATTTTGATTAATTATGTTATAGTAGGGCAAACTTACGGCTGAATCATAATGTAGTATTCCCACGCTCTCTACACCTTAATAGATAATTAGATACACCCTAGCTAGTTATGCAAGACGACTTGCTTACCTGAATTAATCGGTAGTACGTTATTGTAACGTAAATATTCTTGATGCCTTAACAAGTGATTGAATACGGGTATAACTAAAATAGGCCCCCTAAATATTTGATAATATGGTGGAGTGCATGGGCTTTATTGATGGTCATCTTCATTCAGTATTTCTTAGCTATTATGATATTGAATTAATGGTTCATTCAAGTTATGATGGCTTCGTGACTTTAGCTTATACGCCTATTCCACCAAGTAATGTAGGTAGTCTCCGTGATCATTTTGAGCACTTAATGTTTGAGAAAACCCGTTGCGGAGGTACAGGTTTAAGAGTTTATGTTGGTGTAGGGATTCATCCTAGGTGTATTCCATCCGGAGATATTGGAAGTTATTTGGGTATTGTTGAAGAATATCTTGGTAACACTGACGTTCTCGGCGAGGTTGGTTTAGAGACCGGAAGTGATGTTGAAGTACGTGTTCTTGAAGAACAGTTAAGAATAGCTAAACGTCTTGATAAACCAGTTATAATTCATACTCCTAGAGCTAATAAACACGTTATATTAAGGAAGATCATTGATGTAATTAATAATGTTGGTTTACCCTCTGAACTTGTTGTTATTGATCACTTGCTTCCTAGTCCAATATTATTAGACTTAACTGTTGGACGGGGATACTGGCTGGGCTTTACTATTCAGCCTGGTAAAGTTAAGGCTATGGATGTTCTATGGGTTGTAAAGAACTATCCTGAGAGCATTGATAAGATTATAGTTAATAGTGATTCAGGTTTGTATCCGTGTAATCCGCTTGCTGTTAAAGAAGCATATGAAGTACTATCAGAACATATGGGTAAGGCTGACGCCTACAAGCTTGTTTCGTTAAATGCTGTTAGGTTTCTTAAATCATAATTCTACTACATTTAGCGCCTCTTCTTTATCTAGTTTAACTGCTATCAAGTACTTAGAGCTTAACCTTCTTAGATCAGTGTTATCTCCTTGTATCATTACTGTTATTAGCTTAGCATTACTTGTCATAAGAGCCCTACGTACCATAGGCTCTGATATCTTGTCTTCACCATCTGTTAGTAATACTATTTCGCTAACATTCCTTACGCTACCACGGTAAATGTCTTCGCAAGCTGTCATTATTGCACGACTTATATCTGTTCCACCACTACCTTTTATCCTAGCAATGTATTCTAGTAGCTTCAATGCTTCATGTTGTCTTGGTCTACGACTAACTTTTACCAATGGATATGGCACGCTATCAAAGAACCTCATGTAGAATGGTCTACCTTCTTTTACTGCTTTAACATATAATGCCAGTGTTACTGCCTTAGCCCATAACATTTTTGCTCCATCCATACTACCCGACTTATCTAATAAGATGTATAATGGACCCCAATTCTCTGGTAAAACTTTCTCGTAGAGAAGGAGACGGTTTTCAGCAAATTTTACGTTGAAGTATTCTGGTGGTAATGCTATCTCGCTTGGTACAATTCTTTCAATATCTCCTCCATGCTCATAACCTCTTAACTCTCCACGTGGGTGTCGTGTTACTTTACGTCTAGCTCTTATACTATGTTTAGGTAAACCGCTTAATAGATGCAGTATTCTCCTTACATCCGTGTTCCTAGCAAGTCTTAGTACCTCGTGGACACGTTCTTCAAACATAAGGCTTGAACCTATACCCGCTGAGAGGCCTTGGGCAAGTCTTTGTATTTTCTTAGCTGTTTCTGCTTCTTCAGCAGCTCTTCTCATAGCTTCACGACTTATCTCTTGTATCAACTTCTTTTGTTCCTCATATTCTTCTTCTCCTTCGCTTTCACCTCTACCACTCATACCTATTCCTTTCTGTGACTCGCCTCCACCTCCTTCACCAAATCCTAGCCCGTGTTGTTCTAGAAGCTCTAGTACTTTCTCAAGATAACTTACAGCCATAACCATGCTTGTAGCTGAATCTGCTATAGTATGTGCTTTAACTTGATCCACATAAGGATCTGTGAGCATTGATGCTATTAGCTGGTAGTGTAGCCTCTTAGATTTTGGTATATTATCTTCTACTTCAAGTACTGGTAATGGTAGATAGTATGAGTAGAAAACATCTATCGCTAAACTATAGGTTATGTTTCCTTCATCTCCTCTAAGCTTTCTTAAAGCGGATAGAACTCTTTCACCACGGTAAACTATTATCGGATCCTCATAGTCTATTCCTCTTAGTACCCCTCTATCTTTGCTATGTAGCAGCTTCTTCATAGTTTATCTAGAACCCCAGTTTACGTGAAATCTTTTCTAATAGCGTATCTATCTGGTATATGACTTCTTGCGCTCTAGCTTCAACTGTTTCATTACCGCTCTCACGAGCAAGCTCTAGTACTCTTTCTCGTGCAATTCTTAAGTTTCTATGAACTTCTACTAATCTTGGATCATACTCTGGTATGGTTTCAATAATTCTGGATAACTCACGTGTATTAGCTTCAATATCAGCTAACTCCCTAAGATACTTTGCAGGAGTCTTTAGTTCTTCAGCTATTATTGCTACTACCTTATCCAGATCGTCTTCATCTCTTGGGGCAATGTATTTAAGTACTACGAGATCCTCCTCATTAACTTTAAGTCTACCATGAAGAACTGCATGAGCAGCTATTACTTTGAGTGCTTTACCTTTACGTCTATCTGTTAAATGTATGCCTTTTTCTTCGAAGATAGCATATAGTTTTAATAGTTTGCCCTTCACACCTTGATAATCTACTTCTAAAACCATCTTATGTAATTTTCTTAGATCATCCATATTCATTATTGGTGTTGGTGGAGGTATTTTTCCTGACTCTATTCTCCATGATGCATCTAGTAGTTCACTCCACTTGTTTTCTTCTACGGGTTTAGTAAAATGCCTTAGAAGCATACGGTCATATAATGCTTCTAGTTCAGGTTCATCGGGTACACGGTTACTTGCACCTATCATTGTCCATAAAGGTACTTTTATCTCTGTATAACCATCATATAGTACTCTTTCTTGCAGTATACTTAATAAGGCATTAAGTATGGCTGAGTTAGCATTAAAGATCTCGTCTAGGAAGGCTATCTCTGCTTCTGGTAGTTTGCCACGCGTGATTCTGCGATAGACCCCTTCTTTTAATCCTCTTATATCTAATGGACCAAAGAGTTCTGCTGGCTCTGTGTACCTTGTAAGTAGGTATTTGAAGAACCTAACGTTTAGGAGATCAGCTGCTCTACGAGCCAATGCTGATTTAGCAGTACCGGGTTCTCCTATAAGTACTACGTGTTCACGTGCAAGTAATGCAAGTGTTAAAACCTTAGCTTCCTCCTCTCTACCCACAAATGGATATGCCAATTCTGCTACGAACTTTTGCGGTATTCCCAGTATATTGCTCAATTGTTCATTCAATACTATTTACACCGTTTCTAGATCCTAGTTCTTCTCTAAACTACATAGGTTTACTTGGACCTAAAAGCCTATCTTACAAGCCAGTCTGAGTATTAGGTTAACATGTAACATGTATTATACTTAAGGTTTTAGCTCCCTTACTGTATAGTTCATTTAGTTTCCCTATTATGTTAGGTGTTTTATCTATTATCACATTAGTACCACGTGACTTCAGCTCTTCTAAGAAATTCTTAGCTTCAGGTGTTAGAGGTAAATCACCATACTGCCCCGTACCTATTACTATGAACTCTATATTCTGACCTGTACTGTTTAAGTAATACTCGAGTTCATCCTTAGACAACGGTGTATGGCCATACATGTTACGGTACTTTGCTGATATATCTTTTCTTCTTTTTATAATTTTCCCATTGGGTAGGATTACTATATCATGTTCTATTTTCTCCCCATCAACAATTACGTATCCAAAGCCTGTATCATTTATTATTACCAAGACCTACACCTAGATTCAAGTATTTGTGAAGTAAAAGTAAAATATTTACTTGCCAGCTCCTTACAATATTATGGATGAAGATCCCGGTTTTCAACTGAGAGATCAGTGATGACGAGTTGCTCCCCTGACGTTTCCTCCCAAATACCTCTAATGGGGGATGAGGAGTAGGCAAGGTAGTGAGACCTTGTGGTGATCGGTGTCGCCCTCGCCGACCCTTATAGGTCTTCTTGAGTACTAAGCTTCAAGTCCTGGATAGTTTCAGTTATCATACCGTTATACTAGTATCGTCATAGTTAAATACCTCATCACATCTCTATCTTGATCCCAGAGAAAGGGTGTATATAATTGAGCCTCCATCCTAGTGGTTATGATTTCACTATTCTCTTATCATTTGATTTTGACGCTGAAAGCGCTGAAGTATGGAAGAAAAGTGATCCAGTAGCTATTAGTAGAGGTAGGTATGGGGTACGTACTGGTATCTGGCGTGTTCTAGAATTACTTGATCGTTATGGGTTAAGGGTTACATTCTTTGTACCTGGATGGGTAGCAGAACAGTATCCACGTGTAGTAGCCGAAATACATGAACGTGGTCACGAGATAGCTGGACATGGATACCTACATGAACGTTTAGATGAATTAGAAGGTGATGATGAGGAGCAGGTTTTCACGCTAATGGAGAATAGGATAAGAGAAGCTATAGGTGTTAGACCACTGGGCTTTAGAGCCCCATACTGGAGGTTCAGCAACCGTACATTAAACATACTTGCAAGAAGAGGATATATCTATGATAGCAGTCTTATGGATTCAGATAATCCATACACAATAAATATTGATGGACAAGTGATAGTAGAACTACCTGTTGACTGGAGACTAGATGATTGGCCCTACCTAGAAGTTTCAAGAATAACTCCCGAGGAACTCTATGAGATGTGGTTAGAGGAAATAGATTATGCGCATAAGCGGGGTGGATATTTATCGTTAACACTTCATCCACAATGTATTGGCCGTGGAGCAAGGATTAAATTACTAGAAGATATTATAAGGGAACTACTTAAACGTAGAGCCTGGATACCAAGAGCAATAGACTTAGCAAGGAAGCTTTATCGTTAAATAATTCATACAACATCTATAATGAGCGTCTTTATCGGACACCATAGGCTTTACAGTATAATTTAACCAGCTCCTTTACTTCAGGAACTATTTTCTTTACTTCTTCTATCATTAATTCAACAACCTTCCTTATCTCCCACTGAGCTTTAGGACTTAGCCTTAAACATGCTATGTGTAGAAGCTCACGAAGATTTACAGTGACCATAAGTCTTGTTTTAACTGCTTGTGGAATTACAAAGCGTGCATCTTCATACTTTACTCCACTACTTATTAGCTCATAGTATCGTTGTACAGCTCTAAGAAGATCCTCTGCTAAACATATTTTATCTTCATCCCTAATAGATCCCGGTAGCACAAACGCTTCATTTACGGCTTCTAGCAATACTTTCTTATAATCATCACGCATATCATAGCAAGCCCTAATACTTTCACCAGAAGAGTACTTAGGCGATGACTGATTTAGAAACACTTCTATTATATCTGAATACCTCTTATGTTCATACATTTTCTTTAATTCTTCAATCCCTGTCTTTAGATAGTTGTGTCGTAATGAACTTGAGTCATCTTGCTGTAATTTTAATTTTTTATCCAAGTACGCCTTAACTATCCTCTCCACAACCCTTTTCATGTATGATTCACTATATCTTTGCGATTCTTGTGTAAATGATGCTAAACGATGCCTTACTAGTTGATGTGAACATACACGGGATATATCCTCTACTATAAACGTAAATGTTATGTGTTCAAGTATGCTTGGAAATTCTACTGCTGAT
Organism: uncultured Desulfurococcales archaeon; assembly: GCA_964448055.1. GTDB lineage: Archaea > Thermoproteota > Thermoprotei_A > Sulfolobales > WANQ01 > WANQ01. The sequence goes on from CAYUVB010000026.1 coordinate 12,914, forward strand.
AAAAGTATTCTCTTTACCTTCTCTTCAGGATACTTATCGCTTAAATAGTATTCAAGTGAATGATCATGTAACTTGCCTATACTGACCTTAAATGCTAGTACTGGTAGGTGTTTAGTAACACCTTCTGCTGTAGGCTTGGAGTATGCTATGAGTTTTACCTTAACCACTTTTCAGCCCTATACTTGTGAGTTGGGTAAAAGCAGTTTTAGCTGGTATGGCTCTTAGACTCCTGCATCCTATACAATAATTTTATCGTTGGAGGAACTATTATTGACGTTACTATTATCAACATAACTGTTGCAAAGTATATAGGCGTTGATACTACTCCATGAGCCATACCTATTGTTGCTGCTATTAATGCTACTTCTGCTCTTGGCCACATACCTACTCCTACGATTAGAGCTTTACTCCAAGGCAAACCTACTATTCTAGAGCCAAGGGTATTTCCCAGAGTTTTACCTAGTAATGCGAATCCTATGAACAATGCATATAACCATACATATTCTGGTTTAAGTGCTGCCTCTATTGCTATTCTAGCAGAACTTGCTACGAAGAATAGTGTTGCCAGCAAGTCTACTATTACCTTTATTTTCTCAGAAACTATTTGGAATCTTCTACAACGTGCTAAAGCTAGCCCTGCCGCATAGGCTCCAACTATGGGTGATAAGCCTATTATTCCAGCAAGTGCTGCCACTAGAAGTCCTAATATTATTGATAGTATTGGTAAAGCGTTATCTATGTGTAGTCTTGAGAATACTTTGAATATTCCTGATGATAACCTACCTATAACTATCACAGCTGATAACCAAAATAGGAAGGCTGAAAGAGCAACAAATGCTATGTCTTTTATATTTATTACACCATATACTACCACACTTAGTGCTGCAACAAGGACGATTAGTCCTTGGATATCGTCTAGTACTGCCACTCCTAGGATTGTTAATCCTTCATCAGTATCAAGTTTACCTAAGTCGAGTAGAGTCTTTACTGTTAAGCTAACACTTGTTGCTACAAGTATTGTTCCAATGAATACACTTTGATTTAATGGGTACCCTAATATCCATCCAACAATGAATCCATTTATGAATGCTAATGAGACATCAAGTAATGATACTACTATGAACCTTCTTATACCTCCAATAAAGCTACGATAATCTGTTTCCAAGCCTGCATAAAATAGGAGTAGGACAACACCAAGCCATGCTAGTGCGTCCGTAGCCGTGCCCTCCTCTGGCACAAATATCCCTAGAAAGGACCTACCTACTATTATCCCTGCTACGATATCGCCTATAACTGGTGGTAATCCTAACCTGACAAACACTTCTTCTAGTATTTTAGCTACTATTAATGCTACTACTAGTGCTATGAGAAACTCTGTAAACGCCATTACGCTTGCACCTCCATTAGCTTCTCTATTATTTTACTTAGAATATTCCTTGAGCTTATAATAGCTCTTATTCTATCCCTTCTATCTACAACTATTATGTATCTACTCTTTAATCTATCCATATGATCTAGTGCTTCCCTTATGGTGGCTTCCTCACCTATTATTGGATGCATAAGCCTAGCTATTTGCCCTACAGGTATATTCAGTAAGTTCTTCATACTTCTAGCTCTTCTCATTATAGGTGGTCTTAGGATAGAGAGATGCCAACGCGAGTGAGGAGCCATTATCTCTATTAGTTCCATGTCTTCAATCATACCTATGGGTCTACCTTTATTGTCAACCACAACTATTACCTCAGCGCCTTTATCTTCATGATCAATGCTTCTATGAAGTAATCCTAGTATGTTCTTAAATGTAACATTTTCTTCTACAATAAGATATCTTGGAAGTTCCTTCCTATATTTCTCAATGAATTCTCTTAACTTCATGTTAAGTAGGGTCTCAACATCAGTATCGGTCATAGTGTAGCACCAACCTACACTATATAGCCTTATTAGCAAGTCTATTATATTCTCTACCAGTATTTACAGGTTCGCATCATTAGTTTCCATAGGCGCTAGACCGGTTATTAACCCGGCTGCTAGAGAGTGTGGGGACCCACTCTATCCATCATGTAATTGGCGGTGCCTATATTTTGACTCCACCAATGGATTTAATGGTTGATGTAATACTAGACGTGAATGCTATTAGAAGAGAGCCAGTAATATACAATGTGAGAGATATTCAGCATATACTCCATGAAGGAGATGATAACAAGTTAGATGATATAATTAATGCAGCAATATTCAATTCTAGAATACTATTTGAACATGCTTATCTTATAGATGACTATGGTTTAGTGTATGTTTCCTCAGGTATAATGGGAATAGACGGTCTTAGAGTTTTCAAGTACTCCAAGGGCTGCCCTCACTGTATAGGATTATTTCATACACATCCCATACCATTGCCTATACCTACACCTAGTGATGCATTAAATGCCTATAGCAGGAATAGTTTAATTGAATGCATAGGTTCTATGATTGGTAATGAACCAGTAATTGTATGTATAAAACCTAGAGCTTCCTGGAAAACTATTGCTTCTAGAATAGGTATGTTCGCTAAAACAATAGAATATTATACTGACGCATACGCACCAGTAGATACAATTAATGGTATATTCATGGCACCCTATCCTAGTCCAGATACCTCTTGGAGACTCTTAGAAGCATTCAAAAAACATATTCAAGAATACGCTAAGGTAGAAATTAACGTATTTAAGTAAGTAGAATGTATGGTAAGTCCCGACGCGCAAGCCCCCTTCATCCTCCCCCGTTACGCGGGAGCGTATGGGGGCCGAGACCAAGTATTATAGTTATCTTAAGCTTTTATAAACCCTCTTTTCTTCTTAATAATTTAACTAGGTCCATGAGTTCTTTAACTCTAGCAACTACTACTGGATTCTCCGGCCTCTGCTCTTGTTTAAAGTATGATCCTACTATGAATCCATTAGCTATTCTCCAATACAATCTTATATTCTTAGGTGTTATTCCACTTCCTATCAAGACAGGTTTACCAGCTGTCTTTGCTAGGGCAACATCTTTAGGTTCTACCGGTTCTCCCGTCCTAGTACCTGTTACTATTAGTGCATCAGCTAGTCCTCGTTCTACTGCTTCTTTAGCTTCCTCCTCTATAGTTAATCCTGGTATTGATACTGAGTGTTTTACGTGTATGTCAGCTAGTATTTGTATGTCTGCATTGAGCTTTGTCTTAAGCTCTATGAGTTCTCTTGCAACGGGTTCAAGTATTCCTGATGGAGCATACCTCGGGTAGACTAATGAGTTTACTCTAATGAAGCTTGCACCAGCCACATACGCTATTGCTAATGCTTCTGGTGCCGAATTTCTTAAAACATTAACACCTACTATGAGGCCCGTTGCCTTCTTAACTTCTCTAACTATTACTGATAAAGCTGCTATTGTTTCAGGCCTCCTTACCCGGGGTTCAAACGGTTTGTCACCATAATTCTCAACTATTATTGCATCAACACCTCCTTCAGTTAATGCCATAGCATCCTTTAACGCCTTATCAATTATTTCCTCAAAATTCTTTTCCCATCCACGATATAACGGTGATCCTGGTAAGGGTGGTAAATGTATTACTCCTATGACAGGTTTTATCATGAAGTTTAATTTCAAGGTATAACCCTTTTCAGTTTCTGAGCCTAGAATGATATGTTATTGAACTAGATATTAGGTTTATTAGAAGGATTAACATGTTTTTAAGCTAGGAGTGGTTCACGAAGACTATTAAGTTTAAGGTGTTCAGCCATAACATTGAAAGAAAATGAACTAGATTACGCCAAGAATCTTGCCTTAAACGTTGTTGAGGAGGTCTCAAAAATAGTTATTGGGAGAAGAAATGAAGTATACTTACTACTTACATCACTTATATCTGGAGGCCATGTACTAATTGAAGGTGTCCCAGGTGTTGCTAAAACCCTATTAGCAAAAGCCTTTGCTTACACATTAGATTTAGATTACAAACGTATACAGTTTACCCCTGATCTTCTCCCAAGCGATATTACTGGCACATATATCTTTGACCAACGAAGTAAAGATTTCGTCTTTCGTAAGGGACCTATTTTTACGAACATATTATTAGCTGATGAAATAAATAGAGCTAGCCCTAAGACTCAAAGCGCTCTCCTTGAAGCAATGCAGGAACAACAAGTAACTGTTGAAGGACATACGTTTGATTTACCTAGACCATTCATGGTGATAGCCACTCTTAATCCCATTGAAACTGAGGGTGTATTCCCACTACCTGAAGCACAACTTGATCGTTTTATGATGAAAATAGTACTCGATTACCCTTCTCCTAAAGAAGAACTAGAAATCCTACATAGGCAAATACTAATACATAAATGGCTTATAAATAAGGTCGCAAGTAGAGAAGACATATTCAATCTTCAAAGATTATTCTGGGACATACATGTTAGTGAAGCTGTTGAAAGATATATAATTGAATTGGTTATGTTTACTCGTAAACATAAGTATGTTAAACTAGGTGCTAGTCCTCGTGCTACTGTACATTTATATTTAGCTTCTAAAGCATATGCCCTGCTAATGGGACGAGATTACGTTCTACCAGATGATGTGAAAAAGCTAGCTATTCCAATATTATCACATAGGATAATATTGACACCTGATGCCTTATACAACGGTGTACGTGGGGAAGAAGTAGTTAAGGATATATTAAACAAGATAACAGTTCCAGCGTAAATGAAGGGGTCCGCCGGGGGTTCTGTCTTCATAGCCTCACATCATTGGCTCTGCCGCCGAGCTGTAGCGTCGGGCTTCGACATCCCCTAATACTACCTTAGTAGTAGCGTTTATATTAAGCCTAGCTTCATCAATTACTGTATCCAGATAGATAATTAATAATGAGGGTAATCTCATTGGTTATTAAAGCGAGAGCAGCTCTGGTATATTCTAATAGAGACCTCGCTGGAGTGGGTATTGCTGAACATATTAAGAGAATTTTAGGCTTTAAAGAGCATGGTTCATATAAGGACATGGTATTCTATACTTACGAAGATATTGTTCTAGCAGGTTTTGATGAGGATGTAATATACTTTGAATTCTTAGACAACTATCTTGATGTTGAATACTACATAGTCTTATCCAGGCATAGTAGTAAAGCCAAGGTTAAGAGTTTAACAGTACATCATACCGGTAATCCTACCAGTAGAGCTGATGCAGGTGGTAGACCTAAAGAATTAGCTATAGCTTTCCCACCCATGGCTAAAAAGTTGATAACACTACTTGATAGATATGCTACCGAAGAAGGTTTAAGAGATGAATATGATGTAACATTAGAGGTAACGCATCATGGTCCTACAAGCCTTAGAAAACCCTTAGTATTCATAGAAATAGGTAGTACACCTGACGAATGGAGAGATGAAAAAGCTAGAAAGGTCGTAGCTCAAGTAGTTATTGATGCCATTACCTCACCTTTACCAGAATGTACTCCAGCTACCGGATTTGGTGGCGGACATTATGCTAGAAAGCATACTAAGGTAATGCTTAACACCGAATACTGTCTAGGGCATATATTCTCCAAGCACGTAATGGACGAGATAAGTGAAGATACCATATTACAAGCTTTCAGTAAATCTGTTCCTCCAAGTAAATGCGTAGTCATAGAGAAGAAGGGTGTAAAGTCTTTACATCGTAAACTCATTAGAAGACTTGCTGAAGAACACGAGTTATGTATAGTAGAGGTGTAATTAGAGTCTTGGGTTCAGACCGTAATAGATACCTCATACCATTGATTAATTTCTCGGTATAGACGGCCCTCATCATCTTCTACGTCTATGTTATACAGACTAGAAATTTATATTTTAGCTAGCTATAACTATAGTTTGCAGAATGAGGAATGAGCCCCACTAGAACTACCTTAGCCGTAAGGCAATGCTGACAGCGGGGTGTGGGCCGACTCTTATCATGCTATTGGCTCAACTAATTTCCACTTCTTAGATATAGAGTCATAGTATAGTAATCCTGATTCCTTAAGTTTTTGGAATAACCTATACTCTTGTTTCGTTAACAGTAGTTTTATCTCGTCTTCGTTACTTGTTGATATCTCTTCTAGGAGTTTTATAGTAAACTTTTCCCAAAATTCTGGATCTACTGCTATTCTTTCACCCTTAGCTTCTATGATCTTGGCACCACTACGAGCTAGATAATCGAAAAATGCATCACGATTCCTTAGTCTATATAGTTCGCTTTCAAATACTACTCCTTGCTCCTTTAACCTTTCAATACCTGTTTTTCTTTTCTCTTGGTAAGGTTGGAGCTGACGCGATGGGATTTTTTGCTCCCTTATTCTTTCTTCTATTTGTTTAACTCTTCCCTCAATGTTTTCTATCCTTTCATGTAGTTCGGCTATTCTCCTAAGTACTTCGTCAACTCTTGCAGTATATGGATTTATTAAGTCTTGTACTCTACGATCTATTCTAGAGGTCAATGTATCTAGCCACTTTTCTAATACAGGTTTAAGTTCTTCAACTGATAACTTACCTACACCTTCCTCTTCCAATGCTGATAATACTATCTTCCATATACGTTCATAGAGTTTAGGTGGTATTTCACCTTCCTCTATTCTAGTTAATCTAGATTCTAATTCCTCTATTAGTGGTGGTTTAGCTCTACCTAACTCTTTCAATATTATTGCACGTACATAATCCGATACTAACTGATAACCTAGTTTCTTAGCCCTCTCCTCTAATTCCTTATAGGCCTTTTCTGGTAATCTTATTGCCACTATTTTGTACTGCATAATTATACCCGTTACAGAGCTACTGGTTTATATATTGTCTAAACTAGCTAATTTATATAGAGGCCCATATGATGAAGGCTGTACTCGCGGAACCCGTAATGAGGGATGAAGAAGCCTTTAAGTACTGATTATTGTTTTTAATAATATGTATTGTTAAGTCAATAACTTAAACATTGAGTCTAAATAGGTGTAGGCTCGGGTACTTCCTTGAGTTGTTCTAATACGTACCTCCTTATTTCTTCAACACTAGGTAAATCTTCTATTATTTCACCATTTTCCATATACTTTTTAAGTAATGGTTTAGCCTTCGATCCATCAGGGCATTCAGGCGGTTCGGAACCCCATGGTAGTATTATATCGTTTAATCCGGGCCTGCAACGGTAGAGCTGCTTCATTCCTGGTAATTTTCCTCTCTTGGATATAGGTCTCCATTCATTGTTTACCATTTTCTCTACTATATCCATACTCAAGTCAATACTTGGCGGAAACGCTATACTTGTACCTACACCAAAACCGTCAACTACATCTCTTAGTTCAACTATAGCTTTTTCACCTACTCCTCCACTAACAAATATCTTAACATGCTTGTATCCGTGTATATCTAAGGTCCATCTAGCTTCAAGAACAATCTTTCTCATATTCCCTCTACGGCTACTTGGAGTATCAAATCTTATACCATATAATCTATCTCCTAATGCTTGAGCTGCTAGAAGAGCCTCCATTCTCTCATCATACATGGTGTCGGCTAAAGCTATTCTAGGGACTTCTTCAGGCATAACTTTATCAAAGGCTTTCCAAGCATTTACAGGATCACCAAACACTAATATTAGTGCATGGGGCATAGTACCTTTAGGTTTAAGCCCAAGGTATTTTTCAGATAGTATTCCCGATACTCCGTCAACTCCTCCTATATATGCAGCACGATCAGCCATAGGCTGTATTGCGGGATGTAATGATCTTAATCCAAAGAATAGGATTTGTTTGTCTCCAGCAAGCTTCCTTATTCTTGCTGCACGTGTAGCAATACTTGTTGCATGCCTTAGTACTCCTAGTAAGCTTGTCTCATAAACAGATATTTCGTTATATGGGCCTTCTACAACCATTACGGGTTCAATAGGTTTAAACAGCGTTCCCTCTGGGAGTGCATAGATATTGACCTTTCTACCTTTAAATAGCGCAAGTGCTTCCTCTAATCCTGCAAAAACAGCCCATTCATAACCTTTAGGAAAACTGTAGGCATGTATCTCCATACGAACCCATGTATTCCCTAACCCGTATTTTTCTAATATTTCCCGTGTACGCGCAAAGTAAACATCAGTAGCTTTCCCACTAAGTATTTCGTCAATTGATGCAATATATAGCTGGGGTTCACGTTTCGCCACGTTAAACCTACCTCACACCATTGAATAACAACGGGTACTGGTAATATGGTTTCCTATCAGAGCATTAAAATAAAATAATACAATGTAATTTTAATTTTACTTTAATTTTTAGGTGGTATTCTGCCTTGTTTGTATATCTAATGTATTTTATAACGCATATGAGTAGATGGGGGGCCAGCATACTTGGTGCACAAGACTTAAAAACCGTTAATGAGAGTTTGGTACGGTGTCGACATGCCTCGTGTTAGGGAAGCGAAAGCAAGGAAAGTGATTGGTCGAAAAACGGTACGTGGAAAAGAGTATGTCTATGAATACTACACGTTGCCATTGAACTTGTATTTGCCCAAGAGTTTGGTTGAGAAATGGGGAACAGAATTTATTATAGAGATGGATGAAGACACAGGGTTGATAGTGATAAGACCTAAGAGACATTATACTAAAAGAGGCCTAAAACCACCTGTTTAAAGTCTCGGTATAGCTATAGTGATTTTAAACTACTCACCAACAACCATTACTATAACTCTCCT
>CAYUVB010000027.1:0-20149 GCA_964448055.1 uncultured Desulfurococcales archaeon
TCTACTTGTAATTATTCTATTGTTATTGGTAGCTAGCAATGTGTTTTGGGCATACATATACCTTTCCGATGAGGTCCACGATAATAACTGCTTAAGGGAGAACACTATTGCATTAGCTATTATGCTAGCTCATGCTAGTACATTACTTAGAGAATATGCTGAGAACAAGTCCATAGATCTACTGGGATCAGCCTACTTAATAGTAGATCACGCATTACCCGTAGCACAAGCATTGTGTCATTTAACAGGTGGTAGTGAGTGGAAATCCCTTGTTTCAGCCATAGGTAGTCTCCATGACCTCATATCGGGTATTTATCAAGGACAAAGGGTTAGTAAGAAGAAGCTACTACAAGTGGTAGAGGTACTTGAGAATCTCTCTAAAGCTCTTAGGAACCTAGACTTAAATGGTATTGAAAGGTATTCTGCTAAGCTAGAAGACGTAATATATGGTTAAGGACGAAACTTATAGTATACTCATAGTCTTTAGAGATCTAAGCCTCTCATGCTTAATTGTTCTACTATTTTTCCGCTATGTAGACCAGTTCCCTATATTTTCTATTCCTTAAGATATCGTCTACTATACTAAGGTCTACGTCAACGTATTCGTGTACGACTATATTCCTAAAACCTATAACCTTCTTTAAGAACTCCACTTCACTCACCGTAATCACGCCTTCGTTTAATAGGCTTTGAAGTGCTTCAGAAGGTGTTGAAGGAGCATAACCTAGGAGGCTTGCAGCACGTACAACTATGTCTATGAGTGCTTGTGCCTGGATTTGCAGTGCGTGTAGAAGCATCATTTGGTGCTCCCAAATATTTAGATCATAGCCTTTGTCGACAACTCTATCGAGATTACTTGTTATAGATATAATGGTCTTCAATAACCTTGTTAGGATACTCGACTCTTCCTACTCCTCGCCTTAATTGTTTTTAGAGCTGTTTCTAAAACCTTGAGCTTCCTAGAGATTATAGACATGTCGTAACATAGCATTATCCTCCTACATAGATCATCTATGTACATGTTGAAGTCATCTACATAGAGTGGTATACCTTTAACTATCTCCAAGAACAATTCACATGGAATATCACGGTTCAGTGGAACTATATCTATCTTTTCCAACGGATACCCTATTGTCTTAGAGATCTCATCTGCTAGCCTAACAATATCGCTGAGATCAGGGTTGCTTGAAAACATTACAGCTACATCAATATCTCTAGGCTTATTGCAACGCATAGCCGAGCCAAAGAGAATAGCATAGACAACCTTATACTTAGGCCAATGTATGCTTCTAAGCTTTTCTACAAACCCGTCTACCAAGACCGTTAAACCACCTCTAAAACACTATGTCGTGGAACCCATAGAGCTTAGAGCTTCACATCCGGCTTGATCTCTTAGCATTAGACTTACTCCTAACATACTACCATATTGTTGTAGGATTTAAATCCATGGATTAACATGTTATAATATCTTCGATTCGCTATTGAGTATGGTTAATGTTTGCTTCTACGACTACTTATGCATTCTATGAGTAGGTTATAGAGAGTATCAGCATCCCGTGTACTTTCTACTATGCTACATAGTTTTTGTAGACCTGGGAATGGAACTATATGGTCGGGGAAAATTCCTGTAATATCACCCATTTAGGGTCACTATAATATCTTAGCACTTCCTCTATTCTTGCTCTTAGATGCGCTCCTCAACATTGAATCCCTTACACCTCTACTTTATCTCCTTTTAACTCATGGAATAAAACATACTCTTCATACTATCTTAGCTTCTCAGATAACCATATCTCGTTTAAGGGTATGCCAAGTCTATCTGCAGCAGGAGGGTAAGTAGTCTTCCCCTTATATACAATCCTATAGCAGGCATTATAGTCCTCGATAACACTATGTGGAACATACCTAGTTTTCCAACCAAGCTTTTTTCTAACTGCTCTCTTAGCATAGTGACCGTCAACTCCTCTTACATCTTAGTCTAGCTTGTCTTCTTTGCCGTAATACGTTTTTCTACTTCAGCTACAAGCTTCTCAATTCTCTTTACTGCTTCCTCTACGTGTCTCCTCGTACACCATCCTTCATAAAGGCAAACATGCATTCCTGTAGCAGTCATCCATACATTATAAACCCAGTTTCCTAGTTCGTCCATAAGCACTTTCGAGTACTCCCATAGTTCTCCATGGCTTATTAGTCTTCTTTTATCCTTCCATTCAGCATATGCTTTAATAGCTAATGCTGTAGCACCCCAAAGCTTCTCAGCAGCCTGCCTAACATCACCTTTTCTCAGTTCTTCCCTAGCTTGCTCTAACAAGCTCTTAGATACTTCTACATATTCGTATATTCTCTCGGAAGGGTCAAGGTCCTTGAGAGTGAGTTCCAATATATACTCCTCTAAGCCTAAGCCGGGTCTCTGAGCCTCTTTTTCAAGCTTCTCGGCAATACTACGTGTAAGCCTAATGGTAACACTAACTGTAGTAACCACTTTCCAAGCACACCTAGCTAATACTATGGCTTAAGCCTAAAATAAGGCTATCCAAGAAGATAGAATACGCTAATAGTTTACACAAGGTAGAGTTTATGGCTTATAATATAGTGAATTTGAAGAATGTTGCATTGAAGCGCTTAGGTATGCTCAAGCATTTTATGGAAGACCATCATATATCGGCGTTGATCTTATTTGAAGGAGATAGTATCGCATATAAGTTTTCATTAACACAGCACTTCAATATTGTGCTAGTAACTCCTAGTGAAATCTACGTATTTGCTGATGTAGCCTTATATTATGAGGCTTTACAGGAGAGCCCATGGGAGGTTGTACTTGTTGAAAACTTTACCTTGAGCCAGTTGGTCGAGAAAATAGTATCCGTGGCTGGGAGAGAAGGTTCAAGGATAAGACTTGGAGTTAACAAGATGTGGGGTAGAGGAAAGCTTACTTTCTTATACATGGATTTACTACATGCGCTACAGTCTAAGGGTATCGAAATAATAGATGTTACACATATACTCGCAGAAGTATTTAGTAAACCTTATGATGAAGAAATACCTATGATCAAGTGGATTTCCCAGGTGGCATCCAAGGCACTTGAAGCGGTACACGAGCAACTTAAGCCTGGTATACGTGAATACGAGCTTGCTTCAGTTATAGACAGGATCCTAGATGAGAATGGTATTATTGATAGATGGTTTCCAACGATAGTAGCTTCAGGGTCTCGAGCAGCTTCACCTCATGCTAAGACCTCTACCCGTAGGATAGGCTATGGAGAACCAGTAGTCGTTGACATAGGGCCTTTCTGGATGGGCTATGATGGCTGCGTTACACATACCTTCATAGCCGGACAGAGTAAGTACTGGAAGGATATCTTGGAGGAGGTTAAGCACGCACTACGCTTGGGTCTAGAGCAGGCTAGACCGGGAATACCAGTTCGCGTCCTAGATGAGGTTCCACGGAATGAACTAAAGAAGCAAGGCCTTCCTGACTATCCACATCTAACAGGTCATCCAGTAGGCGGCTTCTACAAGCCCGTTATAGCGGACTTCATAAACTATAACCTCGAGGTCAACATGGTCTTCGCATACGAGCCTGCAACATACATCCCTAGTAAGGGTGGCGTACGCATAGAACCCCACATACTGGTTACTGATAGCGGCTACGAAATCTTAACGGAATTCCATAAAAAGTTACTCACACGCTAACATAAAGGTTTAAGTACATTAATATATCATTACCCCTATGCTCTATATGTGCATACATAGCTCTATATCATTTATCGTTTAGTAGTCATAACGTTCTCTTATAAGACACTATCCTAAGACCTATTTTACGCAGTACCTAGGGTAGAGGAATTTCTTCTAGAATCATTATCAGTATTGTCAGACAGATAGTACGGTATATATTTAAGTGATAGTGAATAGTATTCTTAGCTAGGGTGCTAGACGTGAGTAAAGTAGAAATAATTCCTCTAAAGGTTAGAGTTGGTAAGAGGTTCACGATAACTATTCCTAAAGAAGTTAGAGAAAAATTAGGTATTAAGGAAGGAGATGAGCTAGATCTCATCATTGTGGATAATAGTATTGTGTTGAGAAAGTCCATGTCTCTTGTAGAGTTCATTGATAGTGTTAAGCCTAGAGGAAGTGTTAAAGTATTTCTTGAGGAAAGGGATAGAGAGGGAAGTGTTGAAGATGAGAGAGCTAAGGAGCTTGCCAGACAATATAGTCATTGATACAGGCCCATTACTTCTCCCACTTACACGAGAACCAGGTTGGGATAAAGTTAGAAAGCTTCTAGTTATGCACGAAAGAGGCGAGATAACTCTTCATGTCGGTCTATTCAATATTGCTGAGCTAGTCTCTGCAATGCATAAGTTAGGATACGATATGGAGGTATCGCTAAGGTACGCTACACTAATTTCAGAGAAAATGAACGTTATTAACGATATACAATACACCATGTGGATGGGTAAGCTACGGATAAAAGCCCATCAACGTAGATACAATATACCATGGGGCGATCTCTCGTCAGCTGCAGCCGCGATTTCTCTAGACCTTCCTGTATTGATACTAGATGAGGATAAGCATTTCGATCAAATAATGACGATATGTAATGAACTAGGGAACCCTATCCAAATAATTCGTGTAAAAAATCTAATGAGTTAACCCCCTATCCATACCTAATCATTACAATTATAGTATTAATCCATAGAACGATCGTTACCTATATAGTGTCTAGAGATGAAGATCAAACTTTACATATTTAATTTTTGTTCTGAGATTACAATAATATTTAAAGATGACCCTAGCATCTCAATAATCAAGAGGTTACTAAAGCTATTTGGGGATCTTGTATCCATGTATAGTAACATATTTCATTTACTTGATATCTTTGCTAAAAGCATTGAAGCAGGAGATCAAAGTCTTAGAGTAGCCAGTACTCTAGATGAACATTTTCTTAGAAGAACTCTAGTAAGAATAGAGAAGGTGCCACGTTTTAGAGGTGCTGACATAATTTTAACTGATATGAATGCTCTAAGTAAGAATCTTTTACTAGAATTGATTGAGAAGTTAAGCAATAATTCATTAATGATGGTGTTGAACGCTATAATAGGTATTAATCTATGGCCAGAGCTTGCTAAGGAGCTTAATATTAGGGGATTTATCAGGTCGCTTCTACCTATAGATAATGGTATAGGTCTCTTCATTAGAAGAGGATATGGTGTTGATTTCTTTAGGAAAACTGTTGAAGTTTACCGTAAATCATTTATCTATGGCCCCAACCCCATAGACTACAATACTGCATACACACTATATAGCCTAGCAAAGTTCCTTACTGCTCGTAGGAGAGGAGTAATCGTTGAAGTTGGTACTGGCCGTGGATTCTCAACGCTTTGGCTAGTACACGCAGCAAAGGAAACGAACTCGTATGTTATCTCAATAGATAATATGTGATAGAGTAGACTATACTAAAAACGTATTGAAGAACCTCAACCTAGAAGACCATGTAGAAATATTGTGTACGGATGCCAAGAACTATGACCGTGGGAGTAAAGATATAGTGTACGTGTTCATAGATGGTAAGAAAGACGAATACCACTTATACCTAGAAGCTCTAGAACCCTACCTACTCCCAGGAGCACTCATACTAGCACACAACACACTATCAGATGCCCACGTAATCAAACCATACATAGAAAAAGTCTATAGAAAACCATACAAATCCATAACCATAGCAACAGATCCAAAAGGCTTAACAATATCAGTTTACATGAAATAGTGCAATAATCTATTTAGTATTGGTTGATTAGGATGTTAGGGTAGGTGTTTATGGTTGTGTGCTGAGCATTTGCTTTATACTAAGCTGGCTAAGTACTATGACATTATTTATAGGGATTACCTGAAGTATGAGGTTCCCAAGCTTGTTGATGCTGTTGAAGAGGTTTTTAGAAGGTATGCTGGCCGTAGGGTTGAGAGAGTACTTGATGTTGCCTGTGGTACTGGTGGTCCTACCTTAGAGCTTGCTAAGAGAGGGTATGTGGTTGTAGGAGTGGATTTGTATAGAGAAGTAGTTGAAGTTGCTAGGGAGAAGGCACATAGAATGGGGGTTGAAGTTGAGTTTAAGGTAACTGATGCTAGGAGGCTTAGAGAAGTGTTTCCACGTGAATCATTTGATGCAGTTACGATGTTCTTTTCCTCTATAAACTATATGCTAGGTCTAGATGACCTGGTTAGCCTACTTAGATCAGTTAAACATGTACTTAGGGATAATGGGGTTTTTGTAGCAGATGCGCCTAACCCTTATGACTCTATGTATCGTTACGGGCTTAGCGGCGTGTATAAGGCAACTGTATGGTCTGTTAAGTCGACTGAAACAGATGAGGACCTAGTAATTACTGATTGGAGGGAAATAGCTAACTGGCTTCAAGGTATAATCAAGTTTATGAGACTAGTAACCATAGTCAAGGAGAACGGTGAAACAAGGTCCTACCTAGTAGACGACTCTCTTAGACTATATACTGGGCTTGAACTAGAGTTAACGGCTAGACAAGTAGGCTTTAGTAAAGTCGAAGTACTATGCTATAGTTCAGGTAAGGTCTCTGAGCCAGCTAGAAACGAGAAATGTAGTAGGATAATATTGGTAGCTGTGAAATAGCTTGGCTAGAGACATTACTTATTGCTTGCCTGGTGAAGCCTTGCTATTATTTTAAGAGCACTCCTAGCTAGCTCCAAGTAAACGTCGTCAACACGCTTACTTAGCTCTGTATTAAACCCACAATCCTTTCCTAAGACAACGTTATCACTAACAGCAAGTAATGTAATAGATCGTATATCTGCAAGATAACTTAAAGTATAGAGTACAGAGGTCTCTCCATCAACACATAGAGCCTTCTGTTCCTTCCAAGACTTAACACGTTCAGGTGTTTCAGCAAGCATAGCCGAAGTAGTCACTGTAATTCCTAGCCATAGCCTTGAGCCAAGTCTTTCTATTTGAGGCTTAACCTCTTCTAAAGCCATTGATACAAGGATCGGGTCAGCTACAGCAGGGAAAGATGGGTCAATGTAATGTGTTGAGGTATCCTCATCACGTATAGTTGCTACCGGGATAACAGCATCACCTATATCTATGTTCTCCTGTAAACTACCACACCAGCCAACTCCTATCAAGGCCTTAGCACGCTTCATGTGAGCTAAAGCTACAGCCCATTCAGTATAAGATCCACCGCCACCCATAGGTATAACAGAAACCCTAACACCCCTATAGAACCCAGTATACGTTCTTATAGTCTTCGCAAAACCAGATACATCACGTGAATCCTCAAGCAACTCGGGGAGAACATCAAATCCTCCGCCAAGACCAACAACAATATAGTCGCCTAGTAAGCTTAGATCGCCGTCGCGAACCATTAACTTCCTAACAGAATCTAATAGATAACGAGGACAACGAAACATAGCCGTTCTCCTCAATAATGTAGATTAAGAATCCAAGATAAACGTTATTGAGTCTACAGCACAGAACTATGTAGTTACTAACTCTATACTCCCTGAGTTGCATATAACGAATTTCTCTAAACAATAGAGGAATAAGTTGTAGTATAAACGTATTTGGAAATCGAGCTAGTTATCGTAAATTCATTGTACAGTTTGACACGTACACGGAGTTAAGGAATAGATTATTAGGATTACTTTAAGGTTCTTCTGTATTGCTCTACAACTTCATCTACGTCTTTCTCTATAATCAGCTTTACTGGTTTCGTAGTATAGAGCCATTCTTCTAAGAAACTTCTTATCTTACTTCCACAAACCTCTACAAATGTTTCTATAAAGCTTTCTAGTGTAGCTGGCCGCTCATAATATTTTTCAAGGAATCTACGTATAGCTTTATAGAAACATTGATCACCCACTAATCTATGCAAAACATATAGTAGTAACGCTCCAACAAGATATGATGCATCCGTTAAATAGTACCTACCGTAATCTGCGAGAGGAACCTCTAGTAACTTAGGCGTTTTCTTAACTAAGTCCTTTAACTTTTCACGAGCTTTTCTTAACCTTTTCTTAAACCACTTATCGCCTATGAATCTTCTCTCAGCTAATAGTTGAAAATAACTAGCAAATCCCTCATCTAAAAATCGTGAAGGAGGTTGCTCAGCTGATTGAGCATTCCATAAATGAGCTAACTCATGATAAACACCAACGTGGTAGGGAACGGCAAAACTCTTCCTTTCTAATAGCATACCCGTATAGTCTGCTTGAGAACCCCATGTTTCTGGTAACTCTATGATTGTGTACCCATTCCATCTAACCGGCTTTCCAAATAATTCCTTATAATATTTCAAACAATTCTTTAATGCATCTAGTATTCTAATGGCATATTCTTTATCCTCTGGCAGATAGAAAACCTTTAGATCATTCTCTTTCTCCTCCAATACTTCAAACTTAGCTATAGCAATGTCTATCCTCCAGCTAGGAACCTTACTTACATATACATAGGTCTCATATTCATCCTTAATTTTATGGTTAACTAACTTATCAACATTAGCTACTACGTAACCTTGAGGAACATCAACTTCAATTCTATACTTAAACCTTTGATTAATAACCGATGATACTAGGTCGTGAAACTTTAAACCATTGACTAAGAGTATGGGGTAAGAGTAGGCATCTGTTCTTATAAAAGTATACTCGCCTATACAATCCTTAACATATGGGAAAACATTACTATAGTCCTTAATACTTCCCTCATAATCTATGGTCAACTCAATCCTTTTATCCTTCCTTGGAAGCTTATCATATATAATTTCTATAACATTAACAATCAAGTCTCTTAAGTCACTTAAACTCTTTCTATACCACCTCCATTTATTGATACATTCACCCTTAACGTCAATCGGTTTGAGCCCATGATTAAGTATAAATCTTATTGTATCAATAGGTCTTCCACTATGATCAACTATGGTAACTCTAGATGACCCTCTTAGCCATCTATCATTTATGTTTAGCTTTAGCTTCAAAACGTACTCTGAAACCATATAATTCAATTCACTACAAGAAATCAATTCTTACATCACCGCTCACAGAATGTATTAAGACCTTGTGGTTAAGATGGCATAAGACAGTTATTGTTCTCTGTAACAATGGTATTCTATGTATTTAGCTATTTTGTTTCTCAACTCCTCTCCCAACAGTACTTCAACTAATTTTAATCCAAGGTCTATAGATGCAGTAATGCCTCCAGATGTGATCACGTTATCATCTATTACTACGCGTTTGTTAACGGGTATGGCACCGAGTTCCCTTAGCATGTTCATTCTTAAGTGATGTGTTGTTGCTTTCTTACCCTTTAGTATACCAGCTTTGGCAAGGATTAGTGAACCCGTACACACAGATGCAATTAACTTCTTCTGCTCATAGAATCTCCTTATAGCCTTGAGTAGTTCTTCATCACTCAAGGCATTCTCAACAAAATCTCTACCACCGGGAATAACCAAGACTCTACATTCACTAAAATCCCTCATGAATCTATGGGACACTATAATTAGCCCATTTCTACACTTAACCTTGTCTTTGCCGCGAAATGTAACCACCATGACATCTACATAATGTTTGGAAACCTTCCGGACGTCGGCAAGAACCTCGTAGACCCCGACGAAATCAAGTTCCTCAACACCGTCATCAACAAGTATGCAGACTTTAACCATTACCTACACCATACAAAGCCTTTATCATGAAGAGAGCTAAGGCTTTCATCCATTTAAATAACTTGCCAAGCTCTATATGTTCATTTGGCGCATGCGCTTGTGCAAGATCACCAGGACCCCATGCAACCGCTGGCATACCTGCCTTTATGAAATACCTTATATTGAGGAACCCAGGGCATAGAACAGGCTTAGCCTCTACGTTAAGGACTTCACGAACGCTTTCCTGTACCAGCCTTACTAGTTCATGATCTGGATCGATGTAGCTAGGCTCTATCCTAAGCAGGTTCTTAACATCGATAGCTACATCTGGATTGTTCTTCCTAAACTCCTTGATTATGCTTATAATCTCCTTCTCTACGGTATCAATACCCTCTTCAGGTAGGACTCTACGGTCTATTGTGAACCATGCTTCACCAGGAACGATATTTACAGCATCGCAGCAGCCACACATACCGCCTAGGGCAATAGAAGCTCTATTACCTTCTACTGGATAGGCTTTGAATGTACTTACTCTCTTCTCAACAACCTTCCTATACTCTATGAAACGAGTGGCTAGCTGAACCATCTTCTCAAAAGCGTTGATACCTAGATGTGGTAGTGTTGCATGTGCTTGTCTGCCTTTAACCCTTATTCTATACCATAGACAGCCCTTGTGAGCATGCCATATGTAGGTTAGAGATGTTGGTTCCGGCATAATCGTGTAGTTAACTCCTCGAAAAACCCTTTCTCAACTAGGTAACCGGCACCAGCAAGACCACCAGTCTCCTCGTCTGGCGTTATGGAGATTATTACCTCTCCACGTAGATCTAAGCTAAGCTCCTTAGCAAGTTCTTCAACAATCTTAACGGTGTAGATAGATGCTGCTATAGCCGACTTCATATCCGATGCTCCACGACCGTAGAGCTTCCCATCTTCTATGACTGGTCTGAATGGATCTCTATTCCAACCGGAACCAGGAGGGACAACATCATAGTGTGTATGTATATGTATTCTCTTTCCTTCCTCACCAAATCTTTTCAAACCGATAACATTAATCCTAGGCTCACTAGACTTACATGGAACTAGCTTATTTAATTCATTACTTGGAACCTCATGGACGTAAACATCGAAATTTAGATCATTAAGTACTCTTTTTAAAATATTGGTACATTCAGTATAGTTAACACCAGGTGGGTTAATAGTAGGAATAGATACTAATTCTTTAGATAATTCAATTACGTTACCGCTATATGACTCGATATGTTTCTCTAATAATTTATAGCTCATGGAGAATCCCTATGTGTTCCTACTAACAATACCTTATTTCTAGGTTTGTCAGATAGTTTTAGGTAATTAGGTATTAGTACGTAAGGTTACATGTATAGTTTAGAGTGGAGGGACATTGGAAAGTCGTAGTCGTGGGTATTATTGTAGAATTCATCTTACCGTAGATATTTAGTGTGACTACATGACCTTGAAGATTGTTTGGAGTTTATATTCTCAATTCCTCTCTGAGCAAGGGTTTTATCTCAATACCCAGTTTTGCAGCTGCCTCATACGCTATTGTATCGATGAACCCACCAATTATGAGTAGTTTAGGTTTTATACCATGAACTTTCTCATATAGTTTACCTATCCTATATAGCTCTGATACATCACTCCTAGATACCCTGGATTTCACTTCTACTAGGATGTGTTCTTCGTCTTTAACTACAATGTCTACCTCTATTATTGCCGGGTAACCATATACTATCCCTTCCTCGTCTCTATACACCCACCTCTCTACTTTAGCTACACCAAGGGTCTCTTCTACAACATACTTCATTGCTTCGCGGAAGCTCGCTTCCGTTAATATGCCAAATCTATGAGCAATAGCTATTATAGTTCTGTCAAGCTTTTCAAGTCTTTCTTCAACTTTAGTCATTCTTTTAACTAGCTCCTGATACTGCTCCTCCAGTTTTTGTTGCCTCTCCTCTAGTCGAATAAATCTTTCCTCCAGTCTCTGTTGTCGTTCTTCTAATTTTTGTTGTCTTTCAGCTAGTTTCTCGAATTCCTCTTCAAGTCTAGTGAACCTCTCCTCAAGCTTAGTGAATCGTTCTTCTAGCTTAGTAATTCTATCTAGAATCTCCTTAAAACCAAGTAAACCCATTAAAGCATAACGAAACTCGCGGTCCTCCTCTATAGTCTTAAGTAATCTCTCCTTTTCTTCCCTCGTTAGAGACTCTATGGTCATAGCTGTACACCTATGACTAATTGTGTTTATTGATTAGGCATTTCATCTAATTACTCTACATTATTACTATGTCTGTAATCCGTAATAAAAGCTATTACGTGGGACATTACAAGTGTAGTAAAGACTTTGGTGTTCACATAGATACTCTCGTAGATTTATTTGATAGCTAAACTCTAGCTTGTTAGTCCTATTATCGCCTCTACTATGATTCTCGTGGTTGCTATGGCTATTATTAGTCCTATTATTCTCCTTAGGGTTTCTTTCTTTAATCCTAATGCTATTCTTGGCCCTATCCATCCACCTATTATTGCTCCTATACTTAATGGTACTGCTATATTCCAGTCTACTACATTGTCTATTACGTGTCTTACTACTGAAGATAATGCTGAGGGTAGAATACAAGCCATTGACAAGGATACTGCTAGATGTGGATCTAATCCTAATAGGTATATGAATACTGGCACATTTACTATTCCACCTCCTAGCCCTGATATACCCGCTACAATCCCTGCTACACTACCTGAAAACACACCTAATACATACATTCTATTGTTCATGGGTTTAGTATCACGTGTGCTTGAGGAACTTCGTGTTGATATTATCATTCTTATACTTCCAGCTAGCAATATCACTCCTATAACTAAGACAAGTATCTTAGACGGTAATACCACTACTAAATATGCTCCCAAGTACGCTGTTAGTATCATTGGCGCGACTACCGACACATATAACTTGACTGGAAATTTCATTTTCCTAGAATAACGATAGGTGCTTACAACCGAGTTCACAAATACCATGAATTTAGATGTTCCTACAACATATTGTAGTTGAACTCCCAAATAATATAGTGATGGTATGGCAAGGAATCCTCCTCCTAGTCCAGCCATTGAACCTAGTAGCGATGCTATAATACCTACTAGAAAGTATATTAATAGGCTTATCATGGCTCATAGCCTTTTCTACTAGCTATGGTTATGGAAGACCTATTGGTATACCATCGCCACGTATGTCTGTATAGCCTGCTCTGACTCCCTCTTTAACCTCTACTATGGCTGCTACACCAAGTCTTGATGGGTAAGGCTTCTTCTTTAATACGTAACCTCCTAGTCCACTAGTATTCAAGCCTTCCTCGTAGTCGACATTATTAGTCCATAAATACCATATGAACCTAGGGTACTCTATTGCTTCCTGAATGCTTAGCTCATAGTCTATTATATTAGTTAGTAGCTGTGCATGGAGTAGGGGTCTGAAGTGACCGCCTGATAAACCTATTGCTAATACTCTGTTGTCGTCTTCAACTATCATTGCTGATAATGTATGCGTTGTTTTCTTTAATGGTTCAAGTCTGTTGACGTGATTCTCGTCAAGACTAAATGATGATGCACGGGAATTCAATGTTATGTTAAATTTAGGCTCTGTTATATAGGAGCCAAACGGGTAGAATAGGCTCTGAATACCTGCTACAATCCATCCATCTTTATCGGCCACTGCGAAAAACGTGGTGTCACCATCCGGTCCATGTGTTTTCCTATAGTCTCTGAGTGCTTCTTTCCTCATTTCACCCTTCAACATCTCTATGAATTCACTACTAAGTAGGTAGTCTACAGATAACCCCATGTATCTTGGATCAGTAATGTATGAATCCCTAACCTTGTAAGCTATCTGAGCAGCCTTAAGGAATAGCTTTACACGTTCACTTGAATTCAGACCTATAGATCTTAGGTCATATTCTTCTAGAAGCTTTAACATATGTAGAGTTGTTATACCCTGAGTACTTGGTGGCATCTCGTATACTATTCTATCTCTATATCCAGTACTAATTGGTTCACCGAGACTTGCTCTATATCCTTTAAGATCCTCTAGTTCTAGTACTCCACCTCTACTCCTAACATAGTCTACTATCTTCTCAGCTATTTCTCCCTCATAGAAGCTTCTAGGATCATCACCTATTAGTTTGAGTGCTTGGGCTAAACCCTTAAATGATACTAAGTTGCCTTCACGTGGTATACCATTACGATAGTATGTTTCCCTGGAACCGGGATCAGCTGAAAGCTTGTCGTACAAGTCTTTAAGACTAAGTGCAAGACTATGTGTTACAATGAATCCTTTATCAGCGATTCTGCTAGCCTGGTCAACTAGTTCGTGCCATTCAATTGTTCCCCATTTCTCCCACACAACCCTTAATCCATCAATCATACCTGGTACATTAATTGATAATGGGCCATGCATGGGCATAGAGGTATAGCCTAAACTTAACAGGAATTCCCGAGTAAGTTTTGAAGGAGCATAACCACTACCATCAACAAAGTATACCTTACCATTAGGATCACGTATTAAAGCAAAGAAGTCACCACCAATACCACCGAGATGTGGTAGTGTTACAGCTAATACCAAGCTAGTCGCTACTGCAGCGTCAATACTATTACCTTTCTCAAGTATACGTGAGCCTATAAGTGATGCTAATGGATGCTCTGATGCTACAACACCAGACGTAGAATAGAATGGCTGCTTAAAGACCATCGCATAAACCCTTATAGGAGTACTGTATGCTAGGAACTAAAAATAGTTGTCCTTAAGGTATACTTGTTTTTATTTCTTCAAATATTTTCTATTAAAAATGTACAAAATTGTTAGGTAGGAAGTAGTATCTTACTGAGCTACTGCAAAGTATAAATATTAGACCCAGTGAGAGGGTACTTGAATCTAGTAAAACATCTTGAGCACCATATGCTCGACGGCCTGAGCTCTTAATGAAAGGTGTATATGAGTTGAGATTTGCATTTATGTGTAAGGAGCCTCCATCAGTAGTTCCTGGTCGTGGTAAGCTTAAGGTTGCTATTGTTGGTGGAGGCCCTGCTGGCTTAAGTGCTGCAGGGTTCCTTGTATGTCAGGGTTATGATGTATACGTCTTTGATAAACAACCTATTGCT
Organism: uncultured Desulfurococcales archaeon; assembly: GCA_964448055.1. Lineage (GTDB taxonomy): Archaea > Thermoproteota > Thermoprotei_A > Sulfolobales > WANQ01 > WANQ01. The sequence continues at coordinate 14,832 of CAYUVB010000027.1, forward strand.
GGAGGATTAATGTTATTCGCGATCCCAGAAGAAAGAATACCACCTGAGAGTGTTCTAGAGGGTATTGAAGAACTTAGGGATAAATTCAACGTAAACTTCATGGTTAAAACAAAGGTTTTCGGTGATACAAAACCACGTGAAGATGAAGGAGATAACCTTGTTGAAAGAGTTGTATCTCTCAAAGAACTAGTCGATAACTACGATGCCATATTACTAACTACTGGAACATGGTGTTCAAGGAAACTTAACTGTCCAGGAGAAGAAGGACCAGGTGTTATGTCTGCTCTTGAATTCTTATATGAGTTAAGGATATATGAAAAAGGATATACTTCTCACAAACCACATCTTGGTAACCGTGTAGTTGTTATAGGTGGAGGATTAAGTGCTGTTGACGCAGCACTAGAGGCTTTAAGACTTGGAGCAAAAGAAGTCGTAATGGCATACCGTAGAACAATTAAGCAGGCACCAGCAGGGGTATATGAGATTAAGAAACTTATTAATCGTGGAGTAAAATGGATAGAGCTAGTTTCACCGATAAAGATAGTACGTGAGAACGGCGAAGTTAAGGGAATAGAGTTACAGAAGATGAAGCTAGGAGAACCAGATGAAAGTGGTAGACCAAGACCAATACCAATACCTGGTAGTGAATTTGTACTTGAAGCAGATACAATAATAGAAGCTATAGGAGAAATACCAACACCACCATTTGAAGACGAATACCTTGGCTTAAAAGCTGATAGAAGGGGGAGGATACAAGTAAATGAACATTTCCGTACAACTCATCCCAAGATATGGGCTGCCGGAGACGTTGTAACAGGTCCTAGCATGGTAGGATCGGCTGTAAGACAAGGTCTTTATGCCGCAAAAAGTATACATATATACCTTACGTCAAAGAAGTTGATATAAAGCTAATATAAGGTATAGTGCTAAAGATTAAATGATGTTTTTATAAGTATTAAATCCCACAGACCTGTTCCTAAGATAACTATAAGTTATACAGAGTAATGGTTTCGATATAAGGGAGACTGTAAAGTATATATATCTGTTATTTCGTCAGAATATACGGTACCACGAAAACAGTGATGAGGCTAATAAAAATGTCACAATTTACACAAAGCAGTGAAACCATATTTTTGCGTTACATAGATCTTGATCGATGTATAGGCTGTGGTACGTGCGAATCGGTTTGTGACTTTATTCACGATGGTAAACCTTTCATAAGAGTTTATAAGACAACTATTGGTGTAAAATTACCGATTTCATGCATGCATTGTAGCAAAGCTCCATGTATAGAGGTTTGCCCTACAGGTGCTATGAAGAGGGATGAAACAGGCGCAGTATACGTAGACCCTATGAAGTGTATAGGATGTATGGCATGCCTTTATGCTTGCCCCTTTGGTGTACCTGAACTAGATCCTGATCTAAGGGTTAGCACTAAATGTGATCTATGTATGGATCTACGTAGGGAAGGATTACAGCCTGCATGTTATGTCATGTGTCCTGCAAGAGCAATAATATATGGTGAGCCAAGAAAGGTGTCAGAAGAGGTAAGATATCGTAGAGCAGAACAACTAGTAAGAGCTAGACTAGAAGGAGTTGTCGCAATAAGATAAAATAACATGTAGCAATAGTTAGGGTAGACTGGGTTAGGACGGGTCTATGAAAGCGATGAGGGTTCTTACTTGTCCATACAATATATTTTGCTTTTAGTATCAGCAATATTAGTCATAATTTATCGTGGAGAAAAGGTATGGCTTAATACTGGTTTAAGATTCGTAGCTTACCTATTACCATTAGTAGCTGTACCTTACGGGGTAGTTGATAGTATTTCCCTTACATACATACTACTAGCTATCCCCGTATCAATAGCTTCCTCCCTCTACTCTTTATGGTATAGCAGACATAAGTATGGTTCACTTAGGTTACAATTACTTATAGACTTATTCAATGTATCAATAATTTACACACTACTAGCACCAAACCTCATAGGATTCATAGCCTTATGGACCTTCTCCGAGATACTGGGATTCCTTCTAGTATCCTATGAAGGAGGAGATGAGGCTTTCAAAGCAGGATATAGATTCTTCTTCCTCAAGGCACTAACGTTTGAAGCATCAGCACTAGCATTAGCTGTTGTATTGTCGGCTCGCGTAGGATTAGTTAATGCGTTATTATTAGAATTTAGTAGGCTTCCACGTACAGCTGTTGATCCATACTATGTTATTCTACTTATGATAGGCTATATTACTACAGCTGCATTAATTCCACTACACTTTTGGCTACCTCATGCGCACTCGACAGCTCCTTCACCAGCATCAGCAATACTAAGCGGTGTTACAGTAAAGATGGGATTCTATGCTCTCATGAGACTCTATGACTTGGTAATGCTTGGTGAATGGTCTAAGTATCTACTACTTGGCATGGGGTTTATAACATGTATCTATGGCTTCTTGGTACTTATAAGCCAACATGATGTTAAGAGGATGCTAGCTTATTCTACTATAGGTAATACTGGTTTAATAGCTGTCTTACAAGCATTATATCTACTACATCCTACAAATACATACTTGTACCTAGCACTCATAACAAGTATTTATGCTCATGGATTGTATAAAGCCGCGTTATTCATTAATGCAGGAACAATAGAAGCTGTAGCCCACACAAGGATTATTGATAATGTTCGTGGCTTAGTAGCTTTCACACCAATATCATCTCTTGCAAATCTGTTTGCGGTACTATCTGTTATAGGTGTACCGCCAACAATAGGATTTGTAAGCAAATTATTATCAATTGTAGGTATACTGAATATAGGGTTAAACACTATTACAATATCAGTTTTATGTCTTATAGGTTATAGCATACTCGTATCATTATTCTATGGCATACGTATACTTAGAATGCATTGGGAAGCAGGAAAAATGGAACACGGCAACCGTATAAGGGGCTTTCCACAAATAGTTGAACTAGGATTATCATTAATGAGTCTTGTCTATGGATTCATAACGCCTCTTCTGACATACACGGAGATACTTTTCACTCTAACTCTTGTAAACATATTCTCCCTACTCATAATAGTACTACTAGTGTATACGTTCTACTACAACATTAGATTGAATATTCTTCGAGGGATCACGAGACATGTCTAATCCGGTTATAGCTGGAACGTTATGGTATAAGTATGCCTACATAGCTCTAACAGTAGTATTAATACTCCTTGGCAGCATATTTGTTGATTCAAAGCAAAGACTTGCTAGGACACTAAGGGTTCTAGGCTACATCTTAATCATAGCTATGGTGCCATTATCAATATATGTTGTAGGATTAGTTGACTCTTATGCGTACCCATTTCTATTCTTACTAGGATTAGTAGGGATAGCTTCAACTATACATGCAGAGGGTTATTCAAGAATACTAGTAGGTATTGCTCGTTCACTTCAGCTTCCAATAGACGTATTCTCTGTATCGCTGTTTCTACTGTATTCTTCCAATATACTTATAGAATTCGTTGTATTCTGGATTATTACCGAGCTAATAGGCTTCGTGGCAATATTAGCTGAGGGTACACAAAAGGCGTGGAAGGCTGCAATACAGTACCTTATAGTAAGTGCATTAACAGCTGACTTCTCATTGTTTACCATGTTAGCTGTAGTTTCATATCATATAGGCCTGGATAAAGCGTTCATAATGACGTTTCAAGAACTGACAACATTAGGAATAATGGTCGGGCCCATAATAACAATTCTATTAGTAATAGGGTACCTAGCTAAAGCTGCTATTGTACCACTACACTTTTGGCTACCTCTCGCACACTCGACAGCTCCTTCACCAGCATCAGCAATACTAAGCGGTGTAATGGTGAAGATGGGTATTTTCGGCGTCCTAAGAATGCTCGAAGTGGTTCAACCAGACTTATTACTACTAGAGTACTTACTAATAGTCCTTGGCTCAATTACTACTATTTATGGGGCAGCTCAGGCAATGGTGCAGAGGAATGTTAAGGTGCTTCTCTCATACTCTACAATTGCCTACACAGGTATACTCATGGCTTTACTTGGAGTGTATATTTATACATACTTTAACACAACAGTATTGTATACATTGTACGTGTTAATGATAGCTCACGGTATAGCCAAGGCTCTATTATTCCTAAATGCTGGTAGTATAGAGATATTAGCGAATACTAAAGATATTTACGAATTAGGATACTTATCGAGAATTGATTCTAATGGAGCTTTCGCTATAACTGTAGGTGTTTTAAGTTTAATGGGCGCTCCATCAACTATTGGTTTCGTCGCAAAACTTGCAACAATGGTCACACTGGTCTCGGTGGCTTTAAATTATGGATTAACAGTGGTGCCGGTAATAATAGCTCTACTATTCTTATCAGCTTCAGGCCTAGTTTACGGGTTAAAATATCTTAGCTCATACTATGGAGGCTACAAGCCTATTCGAAGCAAGGTGTTAAAGTACTACCTATTGTCATGGGCTGAGAGTTATTCATCGGCAATAAACCTCGGGTTAGGCTTAATCATCCCACTGTTGTCTCCGCATATTACTTTAGGATTACTACCTTTATTTGTAAATTTTGTTGCGATGCTTGGTTTAATAACGTCCTATATATTTATACTTAGACAGAAAAAGATTAGAACAGAGGAGATCTGGTTAGGTGGTGCTTATCCGTGAGTTATGCTAGGGCTTCAACGGTATTTAGTTTCGAGAAGGCATTAGAGAAGATAAGGCGTAGTCTAGGTAAGCTTAAGCCCTCTGTGATAAGTGTTGCTGCAGCTATTTTTGTAGCTTCTACTAGTATAGGTGAGAAGACTGAACAGAAAATAATATCCTTCTCAAAGAAACTTGCATCAACGATTAATTCTATTCAGAGGTCTATTGAAGAATCTCTCGTAATGTCATCTCTTTACATAGGTTTCCTCCTAACTGTAGCTATAGTTGTATTAACGGTGTTCCTCTATGCTACTGCAGGTTAGTCTTATAGTAATTTCATTCATTATAATCGTATTACTAGCACCAGTATTAGATGGTATTGAACGTAAGATTAAAGCTAAATTACATAGTCGAGTAGGCCCTCCAACAATATTCCAATCATGGTATGATATACTGAAGTTATTTTCAAAGGAGTTAGTTTTACCAGAAGGAGGATACATTGCCCCAATCCTCGTAGGATTACTGTACACCCTTGTCCTTGTAACACTTATACTCATGCCCTACGGATTTCCTAACCCGCTAACCTTAGGCTTACCTGATATAATCCTGTTACTTGTGTTAATTATTGCCTTACAGCTCCTATGGTCTACAAGCGC
>CAYUVB010000028.1:0-19577 GCA_964448055.1 uncultured Desulfurococcales archaeon
CTCTCCGCTAACACTTGCTGAGTACTTGAGGAGATTAGTATTCCTTGTAGGGGAGCTCATGAGTATGTTTCCGACCGGGATACCCCTCATAACATTGCCTCACCTACTTAAGTTGGCAGCATTCTATATCTTTATGGTATTCTTCTTCTCCTTGATTGCTTACTCAGCCATCAGGACTAAGCTTGGGAGAGGGATGCTCGTATGTATTGGGGTAGCTCTCCCTATACTAGCTATCGGAACTAGGGGTGTTATGGCGTTTAATATCTTCGGGTATACCTGGGGCCCCCATTACCTTCAACACCTAACCCCAGTGATCGCGCTAGCTATAGGTGTCGGAGCAGACGCATTACTCAAGGACTTGAAGGGGATCACGAGCAAGGTAAGGACTTTTACATTGAGGAGATTAGCGGGGTACGTCAGTAAGTCCTGCATACTGCTTATCCTGTTGTTCATGTTGCTATGGCCTTTCACGACAGCATTAGGTATTCTCGCTTACCTAGATAGGGCAGGATGTACCAATAAGCCGTTCCTAGAAACAGTAGAATGGTTGAAAAAGGAGTTCGATGGGAAAGTCCCAGTATACGTCGATATATCTAAAACATCCTCACCACGTCTAATGCTCTACGAACTCATGGTCCTCGGGAATCTCTACGTATATCCTCAGTATGATCAACTACTTCAAGAACGCCTTAAAGACCCGCATAAAGCAAGGATATACTTCCTCAAAGAATTCAAGAGGTTCTTAGACAACGTTAGGGATAAGGGAACCGGAGTAATGGTGATTGGCGTCGATACCAGAACCAAAGACATCTGTCAGTACCTACTCAGTGAAGAATACGAAGTGGTGACCGAGTATCTAGTCAGTAGTTGCTTCAGGAAGCCGCTCTATAAGTTAATAGTGATAGAATTCAAAGGATAATCGTAGGAATCACCGGCTTCTAACAATGTACCTTACGTTAGATAGTGTGTTTGATACCGTTCTTCTTTAAGGTTTTTGCGATTGATCTTACGTCTTGCGTTGATGTTATTTTAACACAGCTATTTCTTCTATTTTAGCATCCGTTATCCTCATTAGACAGAAGAGAGCTCTGCACATATCCAAGTACATATGGTGGTGCTTTATGGCTTAGCTTTAACAGATGAAGGATACGGGAATAACTCTTTAATTGTTTCTCTATCGTATCCCAAGAACTTTAGCGTAAGCCTTGATGGGTGAATAGTGCTCACTATTGCATCTCTAGTACTATACATGCTGTACATATGTGCTGAAAGTACTTCCCACTCCTCCCCTAGCTAACTGTGTCAGTGGTTTTCAAATAGTAGTCTTGATATTCTGCATGCTGTTCTAAGTCTTGTTAGCCTTGAGTAAGTAGTTACATTACTAGCTTGGTTTTTCACGTAGTATGCTCTTATCTTTAGGAATATTGGGTACTCCTCTGGAAATTCCTCTCTAACCTCCTTGTAGTAATTTATCTACATGCACCCTATGTAGCTCATCAATATAGTTTGTCGTAATGCTAGCTCTTACTAGTACCCACTTCGATGATTCTTCAGTATAAAGGGAAAGCTGGGGGTATTTAAGGGGGTAGAAATTCTGATGGTTCTCTGATGGCTCCAGGTCTGTTCATCGCTGATGATCAGCTGAGACAGGTTCAATCATCTAACGGTGTCATTTATCCCCGTGTCATCATCTCTTGAACTAATGTATTTGCGAATTACCTCTACATCTAAGATTATCTCATACAAATATTTATCATTTGTTTTCACTATCCTTATTCCTTGTCTTGCTAATTTGTCTTTAAGGTGTTCATTCCTATAGATCGAGTCAAGAATTTCTGAAAATCTAGGCTTTAAGCCGTGTTTGTAATACCTATATAAGCCTAATGCACTTAACCTAACTTCTTTTTGACCTGCAGCATGTGCTAACGAAAGAATTTTCATACCATTACGTTTAAGATATTCTCTCAGCGTAGTATCAAAGTCTCTTAGTAGGTCATCTATACCAGTGTTCATAAAATTATTCCTCCCAGCCTTTTACTTCATGAAATGTGTTTGTTTTGCATTTTGGGCAATACACATATATTTTCTCAAAATCTTTAATGTTGTAGCTAACGTATAATTTACGTATATTGCCGCATTTAGTACATTGTAATATCCAAACCATATTTAACCCCTTAGTATACCTAGATCAATTAGCATTTTCAGTACCTTTCTTAGCGTTTTCCTGACTATATTCCTTTTATTCAATGTACCATATAAGTTTATTGATGTTTTACGTATGCTATTGGTTCTTGTAAGATCCATCAATATTTTTACTTCGTTCTCGGATATTTTATCCTTAAGATATCTTAGGGCTATCCTAGCTAAGTCGCCTGGTTCTAGTCCTAAATATGGATGCTCTGGTTCCAAGTTATCTAATCTTTGTACTACGTCAAATTCTATTATCGTTACTATGTCATCTGGCTTTACATCCCCGTAGGCTTTCTTTAAATGTCTAAGTAAATCATCTACGCTTTTAAATCCATCAATCTTTGCATCTCTTTCATCTAGTTCTTTTACACGTTTATATCTTACATTAGTTACCTTTATTTTTGCTATAGGTCTACCTCCTCCATGTAATATCATCTCATTATATTTAGGCTTAACTAACCCTAACCTTATTGTTGCCTTTTTCTTACCACTAAGTATCAAGTCTATGTATTCTCCCTTAACCATTAAATGTCTTCCTAGATACTTTGGTCTCATAGTATCTTGCCTAGATAGTTATCGATAAATACTATTATCCCTCTTAGTTACTACCGTAGGTATTGCGGAGAATATAAGGGCTAATGATGAAGTGATTAGTCAGAGCTTGACGCTATGATGAGGGGCCAAAGCGCTGAACAATAATTTCCTCTTAGAATTCACTAAAATACTATATATTCAAGAGTAATTTTACTAGTAGAGTGTAGGATAACTCGTACGATGATGATTGAGCCCCTGAGCCGAAGATTAACTATGTGGATCCTTCAGCGGCACTGAGTAACGCTATTAGTTTCGCCCAAGTCTGAGTAACTTAAAGGAAGTTTGGGTCAACCGCTAATCTAGTATTAAGACTTAAAACTAGTGAAGTGTAGGTCAAACATAGTTAGTGGAGTAGGTGGTGTTGCATATTGAGTAAAAAAATTAAGTCGATAACAGATCTACCCGGTATAGGCCCATCTACAGCATCGAAGTTAATGGATGCTGGATATGTTACGATAGAAAAAATAGCAGTAGCAACAGCACAAGAGCTTTCAGCAGCTACAGGAATTCCGTTAAGTACGGCTCAGAAAATCATTAAGGCTGCACGAGAAGCGCTTGATATTAGATTCAAGACGGCAAAGGAGGTAAAGCAGGAGCGGTTAAATGTGGGTAAAATAACAACTAGTAGCAAAAACCTAGACGACCTACTAGGTGGGGGAGTAGAGACTAGAACTATAACGGAGTTCTTCGGGGAATTTGGTACTGGCAAAACCCAAATATGTCATCAACTCTCAGTAAACGTTCAACTTCCGCCAGAAAGAGGGGGGCTTGGTGGCAAAGCAGTATACTTAGATACAGAAGGGACCTTTAGATGGGAACGAATAGAAGCAATGGCTAAGGCTTTAGGATTAGACCCTGATAATGTCATGGAGAATATATATTACATAAGAATAATAAATAGCGATCACCAGATGGCTGTAGTAGATGAATTATTCAAATTAGTACCAGAGAATAACATAAAATTAGTAGTCGTAGACTCTATTATGGGGTATTTCAGAGCCGAATATCCTGGTCGTGAAAACTTAGCTATAAGACAACAAAAACTGAACAAACATCTTCACCAATTGATGAGGCTAGCTGAAATCTATGATGTAGCCGTAGTAATAACCAATCAAGTAATGGCACGTCCAGACGTATTCTATGGTGACCCTACACAAGCTGTTGGAGGCCATGTTCTATATCATGCGCCAGGCGTTAGAGTTCAATTAAGGAAGAGTAGAGGGAACAAGAGAATAGCAAGAATAGTAGATGCGCCTCACCTGCCGGAGGGCGAAGCAGTATTTGTTATAACTGAATGGGGTATAAGAGATCCTGAAGAGTAAACCTCCAACATAATATGGGAACATCGATGTTTAGTTATACACTAATTAAAGCTTTGGTAACATTAGGGGTCTTTACGTATCTATCAATACTTGATGTAAAAACTAGAGAAATTAATCCAAAAATATGGATATACCTAATACCTGTTGTAGCGTTACTAACAGCAATAGAAATAATATCTCATGGAGCATACACCATAGTATCATTATTCGTAATAGGTATTATGATCAATACGATAATAGCTGTACTTTTCTATTACTTTAATCTATTTGGAGGTGCAGACATGTTCGGATTAATAACACTGAGTATAGCTGTACCCATATGTAATGATATGTTATACAATAGATTAATAATATTGAAACAATTGCTAATACCATTGTATGCAAGTATTATAGGCGTTGTTTTGTCCATAGTATTCTTTGCATACAATGTTGTTAAGAAGAATTGGAATAAACTTCCTAATGTAAGAAGTAAAGGTAAAATCTTCTTGTTGTTTATGGGTATACCAGTAACTGTAAATAGATATGTAAACGGTATGAAATTCTTTTATCCATTAACCATATACAAATGTCAAGAAGTTAGAAAGAACAATCCTTGCACCATAAGTGTTAGATACGGTTTTAACATAGATGAGGAGTATCAAGACCATGTACGAAGACTTAGGGAGTATCTAAATAAGGGTTTAATATTAGAAAACAACATTATTTGGATAACATACGGCTTACCCTTTATAGTTAATCTTACCATAGCGTATGCGTTAATCTTAGCGAATATAGATATAATATTATTTAGGTTGTTAGGGATAATTTAATCGGGACAAGCTTAATGGTGTGCTTAAGAACAATAATATGGGCTCCATGGAGATCTTCATATATAAAAAGCGTATCAAAGGCAAGTAAAAAGCCTAAGTCCCGATGCCTATTTTGCGACCTTAAAAATAAAGATGATGATGACGTATACATACTGTTTAGAGGTAGTAGAAACTATGTAGTATTAAATGCATATCCTTATACGACAGGACACTTAATGATAGTGCCATATGAACACGTAGATACAGTAGAAAAGCTTGATGATGAAACTTTAATCGAAATGATGAAGTTAATGAAATTTATGATCCAAGTGTTACGTGAGGAATATAATCCCGATGGATTTAATATTGGAATAAATATTGGTAGGGCTGCAGGTGCGGGTATAGAGGATCATGTACACCTACATATAGTTCCACGATGGGTTGGCGATGCCAATTTTATGTCAACTATTGCATCAACACGTGTATTACCGGAAGCACTAGAAGATACATATAAAAAACTTAAGAACAGAATTAGAGTACATATGACAGCAAAAGAGAAGGTAAATGAAATCAACCTATGATGTAGTCCTCGATCACTGAAATAATAAAACTAGATGATGAGAGCGGGGTTTTACTGAGGAAATATTGTAACAACTAGACTGGTTGTTACTGTTAGGGTGTGTATTCATGGGTATGGATGAGTATAAGGAGTTATTGGAATTAGTAGAGGAGTACACTTGTGGCTCTCAGTTAAGATACAGATTTAGAGTAAAGGATACGAACATAGTTCTTAACATTAGTGCTAACTCGATAGATGAGGCATGGAGTAAGGCTATAAAAATGTTTAATGAATTAGGGATAAACGAGGTGATAGAAGAGGTCAAGAGGAGGTATAAAGAAGGTCTACAAAGATATCTTGAGAAAAGTAAGACGTAACAATTGCTTTAAAGTCTTATAAACTTCATATACTTAAAACATAATAACGCCGGGGTGGCCGAGCGGTCCAAGGCGGTGGGCTCGAGAATTTCCGGCTACCTCTTCGGGAGACCCACTGCCCCGTGAAGGGGCGCGCGGGTTCGAATCCCGCCCCCGGCGCCAAGTATTTCTAAGAATATTACTTGAATTGGTGCGGGGGTGCCCGAGCCTGGTCAAAGGGGTCGGGCTCAGGACCCGATGGCGTAGGCCTGCGTGGGTTCAAATCCCACCCCCCGCACCAAAGACAAATGTCATGCGGTATTTTAGGGCATAGTATGCTATGATTTAACATATAGAGAGATCTAGATAATGTTGATGCAATTATATGAGCAACCCTAAGAGGTTCAGGAGTTCTGGAATACAATTGCATGCTTTCAATTGTTGAACGTAAAATCCTTAAATTATCTATGCCTTGGGAATACACGCGTATTTCTCCTAGCTTTGTTAGCAGCCTTACGCTACCGGAGTATATAGTTTTAATTATATTAAACCTGTAGCTGTAGTCAGGAAAATGTTTTTGTAGAGATGTAATTATCTTACCTAAATCAAGATCTTTGTAAAAGAACACTATTATTGGAATACCTAATTGTTGGTAAAGTTCTATAGGATTAACAACATTAAATCCTGCGTATGTAATGCCATCTAATAACATTAACTGTTGAAAATTATCTTCTTCTCTTTTGTTAATTTCTCTATATAAACGTGATATCTTCAATTCTACATAATCGTGGTCTACTAAAATTTTATCGATAATAACATCTAAGGGAAGTAATCTACTATTTTGTAACTCATATATGTACTTAACCATAGCTAGTAATGTATAGCATCTCCCTGATTTAGCTTTGTAAGGAAAATATCCGTCATCAATAGCGTAAATTATTAATGATCTCCGCAATACGTGGGTCACCAGCTAATGCATCAATTACTATATTGTAATTAACCGCTAGTGTAATAATTTTTGTTTTTCCATATCTACCCCTACTAACAACTCTTGCATTAATTATGCCTAACATATCTAGTTCATTAATTAAATCACTAACTCTTCTTTGGGTAAGCTTTTCTATCCTAAGCATTTTCACCAATTCTAAGTAGGTATTATACGTATCACCTGTAGTAGTATACGAAGTACCTTTAGTCTGAAGAGCTATACTTAATAAAACCAATTTGCTGTGTAAGGGTAGAGTTATTATAATTTCCTTAACACGATTTCTCTCTAATTCTTCTCTTGCTTTATATACATGATCTATTGTAACCTTTACTGCTCCCTCGCGCTCAGCTATTTCACCAGCTATTCGTAGCAAATCTAGTGCTCGTCTTGCATCACCATGCTCCCTTGCAGCTAAAGCAGCGCATAATTCTATAACGCCTGTCTCAATTACATCAGGGTAAAAGGCGTCCTTAGCACGTTGGCGTAATATATCTTCAAGTTGATAGGAATCATAGGGTGTGAAAACGATTTCTTCCTCTCCTAAACTGCTTCTGATGCGTGGATCAAGAGTCTCGACGAAGTTTATATCATTAGTTATCCCAATTAATGTTATCTTAGATTTGGATAATATTTCGTTAGCTCTTACTAATTTGTACAGTACATCATCACCATGTTTTCTAACCAGGAAATCTATTTCGTCTAGAACAATTATGAACACTATGTTTAACTTATCTAATCCTCTAAGAAAGCGTCTGAAAACCTCAGATGTGGGTAAACCAGTGAATGGTACTTTAACGTTAACTGATTTAGCTAAGTCAGCAAATACTCTATACGGTGTATCGCTATGTCTACAATTAACATATGTATATGCAAATGTATCATAGCCTCTCTCTCTTGATTTAGAATACATATTCTTTAATACATACTTTGTTACAGCGGTCTTACCCGTTCCCGTTAAACCATAAATGAAAACGTTACTTGGTCTTTCACCTCTTATAGCAGGTATAAGTATCTGTGCTAACTTGCGTATTTCATTTTCACGATGTGGTAAAGTATCTGGTATATAGTCAGGTCTAAGGATTTCACGGTTACGAAATATCTTACTTCTAGTAACCCTATCTATCAATTCATCGATGATGCTCAGTATTAACCACCCTTAGAACCAGATGTTCCAGAGGAAACATAGCCTACTAAATAATTATTAAAAACTAGTGGTCAATGAGAATTGTTTCCTACAGTTCTCTAAGGCTTATTAACCCAATATTGAAACGATTAGGCTGGGCCGGTAGCTCAGCCTGGAAGAGCGCTCGGTTGGCATCCGAGAGGTCCCGGGTTCAAATCCCGGCCGGTCCACCAAAACCATTATATGCTATCTTGCTATCCTAATAGAGATATTCCATATCTTATCTCCTATTCTGTGCAAATTCTTGATGATCTTGCCTTTTCTACTATAACCTAACTCCTTAGAATCCTTAAGTGCTTCACCTACAGCTATAGGTACATTGCTTGATCCTGTGTTAGCAAATACTATCACTATGTCCCCTCTTAGGAACTCGTTGTTATCTATAATTCCAGGTGCCATGACGTCGGCTCCTCGCAATATAGGCTTCATGGCACCTTGATCCGTAAGAACGTACTTAAAACTACTAGCTAGTTTACTAAAACCATATTTATTGTATAATTCAAGTAGTACAATCATTAACGGTATAAGTTTAGAGTTCAATTCAATGATTAATGGCTTTCCTTTAACTATATATATAATGTATTCGTTATCATCGACATTTATCTTCGCCATTTCTACATCTCTATTCCTCATAACATACTCTTGGAATAATAGTGGATATTCATCCTCTATAATCTCAATTATTTTTCTGGCATCCCTCTTTGATAGGAAGTGCCTATGTACTCTCAATACCACCCCCTGGTCTTGTTATTAGGAAATTAACTTTTAATCCCTTACATTTTGAATATGCCCTGGGGTCAAACTGTGACGGAGACAGCTCGAAGAATATTGGTCGAATCAGTAGGCTCAATAGTATTAGTAAAGCTCAAGGGCAATAGAGAGGTTAGAGGAAAACTAAAGAGTTTTGATCAACACTTGAATATAGTGCTCGAAGATGCTGAAGAAATACGTGAAAACGGTTCATTGAGAAAGCTGGGAACAATAGTAATTAGAGGAGACAATGTAGTCTTAATATCACCTACACCTAGTACATAATACCTTACTTAAGTAAATGAGAAAGTATATTAACGTCTCAACATTAACTAGCTACGACTGAGGGTATGAGAAATGGTAAAAGGCACGCCTTCATTTGGTAAGATGAGTAAAGGCAAAACACATATTAGATGTAGAAGATGTGGTCGGCACTCATTTAATGTTGCTAAAGGCTATTGTGCAGCGTGTGGATTCGGTAGATCTAGTAGAATTAGGAAATATTCTTGGCAGAATAAGAAAGTGAATAGAGTAAGGATTAGATAACTGTAGCGACACCAGATGATGTTAGTTCATACTAGTCTTAACGACTCAAGCACTTTAGGCATATATACTTCTACATCTTCAGGTAAACCTAATCTTCTACGATGCTTAATTATTTGTGAATATAGAGCTTTGGTATTACTTGGTTCGCCATGATCTAGTATTATCCTCTTAGGCTTAGGTTCTATGTTTCTTAAGAAATCAAGCAATTGCCTTCTATCTGAATGTCCTGAAAAGCCTTCTATACTGTAAACCTCGAGATTAATTTTTAATATCTCAACGCGACCATCTTCAGATACTATGGGTATCTCTCTTGCTCCATCCTTTATTTTCCTTCCTAAGGTTCCTTCTACTTGATAGCTTACAAACACTAAACTATTACGAGGATCGGAGGCCAGCATCCTTAGATAATCAACTGCAGGACCTCCAGTCAACATACCTGATGTAGCCATTATTATACATGGTTCACCCTCAACAATATCCTTACGGGCTTCACGACCTTCAACGCGTTTAAAGAAGTCAGCCTCAAATGGGTTTTCATCATTATAGATGGATAACATAACTTCTCTGGATAATAGTTCAGGATATTGTATATGTATTGATGTCACCTCATCTATTAATCCCTCAATGAATATCGGTATTTCTGGTAGTATTTTCTTCTTAATAGCATTAGCCAAAACCAACATTATTTCTTGTCCTCTACCAACAGAAAGTACAGGTATGAGAACTTTTCCTCCTCGAGATATAGTTCTTGTAACAATTTCTATAAGTTGAGCCTCAGCTTCCTCTCTAGGAGGTTGATCTTGTCCTCCATACGTAGACTCCATTATTAATGTCTCAATTCTAGGGAATTTATCATTAGCTTTTTCTAGCAATCTGGTTTTTGCATACTTAAAGTCAGAGGTATATACTATGTTGTGTAGTCCTTCACCTATATGAAGGTGTACCATAGCAGAACCAAGTATATGACCAGCATTATAGAAGGTAAGTCTTATATCAGGAGTTATATCAGTTACTTCGTTATATTTCAGAGTTATCGTATGTAAGAGCATCTTCCTTATCTCTCTTTCTCCATAAGGAGGTGTTTTGCCTTCACGTTGCATTACGCCTAGGTAGTCTTGTAACATCAGTATAGTTAGATCACGAGTTGGTTTTGTCATGTATACAGGTCCTTCATAACCGTACTTAAATAATAGTGGCACAAGCCCCGTATGATCTAAGTGTGCATGTGATACTATTACCGCGTCGAGCTCCTCTATATTTAATTCATCGATATCTAGTCTGGGGTAAGCTAGTTGAGGTGAAGATGCACCTAGATTTATACCTAAATCCAGAAGCACTTTGCTTTCAGGTGTTTCAACTAATATGGCTGATCGTCCTACTTCAAGGAATCCTCCTAATGCTATTATTCTAACATAGGAGTCCTTATATACTAGGGCTCGATGTATTCGTTCGCCTACACGCCTAAGAAAGTTTAATCTATACTCGTTTTCAAGTAATAGTTGATTTAGTATGTTCTTTACTATTCTTGATTCCCTTTTGGGTGCACGCTCTATTACGGGTCTCCACCCAGTTTCTGCCAGTATTTTCCTTACATGTACTCTTCCTTTACCATAGGCTACGCCTGTTTTTTCAGCTCTAATAACAACTTCTCCTAGTACATCATCGAATTTAATCTCCTTTATGTTGGCTTCTTGTGGAATTATTTCATGTATAATTCTTGTGGTTTCTTCCTTACTTTTTCTATAGTTGGGATCCGTTCTAACTACAACTCTTTTCTTGATAGTTTTAGCTATATTTCTTATAATATCTGTTCTTTCCATTATTATTGCAGGATTTCTAACATATATAGCTATTTCAGGTCCTTCAAATTCTATCCTAGTTACACCAGCTTCTACTGGTATATTGCTTAGTATTGTTGTTCTAATGAACTCTATCGATGTACTCAATTCTATTACCTCGTTGGCTTGATTGTTATTTAGTTATTGAATTTTGCACTCTTAAGTTAATGCTGGAGAATTTCTCCGGAAAATATAGGTGTCATGGATTAACATTGTGTTATGGGGTTAATAAGGTTATGGGAGTTGATTACTATTACTATAAAATTATTTAATTGTTTTCTCTTGAATACCTTTATTTGTTATTATAGCTACGTCCACGGCCTCTCCGGTTGCAGTATCCCTTCTCATGGCCATTCTTACAGCCCTTACAGCAAGATCTATAGCTTCATCAATCTTCATATTTTCGTCATAACTTTCCTCTATTACTCCTATAGCAATGGGCGAGCCTGAACCTGTAGCAGCATACTTTTCCTCAGATATAGCACCAAATAATTCAAGCATGTACAATCTTGGTGCTGTATCGAACCCCCCTATGAGTAGTTGTACTATAAATGGAGACCATTTATAATCATGAAGTATATTCGAAAGAATTGAAGCTACAGTTTTTACGCTTACTTCACTATTGACAGTTAATTTATAATATTTTATCTCTTTTTTAACCATGTCAACTAATGCTTGTGCATCAGCTACTAGTCCAGCAGTCGTTATCGCTATTCTATCGTCTATTTTCAATATTTTCTTCACTCGTTTGTGAGCTATGTAGTAGCCTGCGACTGCTCTTTTATCAGCTGCTAAAATAACAGCATCTTTTAGCACTATTCCTACGGTTGTTGTGCCCTTCCTTACTAATAATTCAATTATATCTTTATGCATTATCTTCCCTCATGTAATTGTGATTGTTTTCTTGATTATCCCCACTACGAATTCTGTATATCAATATATTTATTGTGTTGTACTACTTTTTTGGATTTTAAATCTATCCATGAATACTACTTCATTTATGTTGTCTATATATTTTGCTATTTCGTTTGCTAATAGTTTCTTAACGTATTGTAGATTTTCGTTTAATAGCACTTTCTCCGGAAGCTCTATTGTCACTTTCCCCTCCTCGATGTTTACATTTACCTCACTAGGATCTACTGCCCGTAATCTTCGGTTTACTAGATATTTTATTTTTTCGATATTATCGGTTAATTCTTTTATTACTTTATATTTGTATATTAATGTTTTACCTGCTAACGGATGATTAAAATCTACGACTACTCTTCCACCAGTAACGTTCCTTATAATGGCTGGTACGCCATTAATTTCTACTATTTCACCTGGTCTAACATCAATTCCACGTCTTCGAAACTCCCTTAAGGATAAAATTTTGACTTTGTTTGGATCGCGTTCTCCATAAGCTTTTTCAGGTGGTACTTCAATTTCTTTTTCCTCGCCTTCTATAGCCTTTTCTAAGGCTTCTTCAAAGCCTTTTGTATGCACTCCTTCACCTGGCACTATCAGTATAGGTTTGTATATTTTTCCTTCTTCGTATACTCCATGTTGTTTAGCTATTTCAGCATTGGTTGTATCAAGGACTTTTCCCGTGTCTTTAACTATGACAGTATAATCAACTACAAGAAACCTGAGCGTTTTTTCCTGGTTATCAGATTTCAAGCATTTTCACCTTTATATGTACTAGTCTTTGCTTCTACTAATATATACGTCTATATAACCTTATTTCATGCTTAGGCTATCCACCTTTACGTAAGTACCATCCTAAATCTATATAGTTCTTTATTAAAACAAGTTCTGGGTCTGTTATTTTTAATTTATTTAAGTCATATAAGCTTAGGATATTCCTTAGAGCTATCCCTAAACCGACGTATTCGTTGTTTTTGTTAATTACTACTATATAGTGATTTCTAAGAAGAGGTAAACGGGCGTCAACTATAGACTTTGTAAAGAGATCACGTCCATATAGAAATAATTTTTCACCTTTATCTGCAACTTTCACCAGATTCCTTTTAGCATTTATGCTTACGATATGGCCAAGTTCTAATGAGGGTGTAAAGGAAATTCTCCTATATTTAGTTTTAATTCTGCCAATGAAGAGGCCTAGATATGCAAGATAACGTATCAGTTCTTTACTTTCGAGATCTCTTATCAATGGAATTGTTGAATTATCAACTGCATAAACATCTACGGAGTGAATATAGTTTAATACCACATATGCGTGATTACGTAATAGTTGGTCCAGATAAAGCCTCCAATTCTTATATATCTCGTCATTTATGATTTTCTTTTCCATGTTGTTGATAGTTCTTACTATAGGCATCATAAGTCATCCATTTCCAAGATTCTATGATTGAATTCTGTCTAGTCTAAGAGATTTTCTTTAAAAGTGCGATAAAGAATCCTTCAGTTCCGGTTAAGTATGGGTAAAGTCTTCGAGTATACTTGAACTCCTTTCCAAATTTTATATTCTTATACTCTTCTAGCCCATTTACACCAATGGGTAATTGTATTTTTAATATTTTTATATTCTCATTTTTCTCTAGTGCCTTAAATAGTACGTATTCGTTCTCTTCTGGCGCTATACTACAAGTACTATATACTATAAATCCTCCAGGTCTTGTTATTCTTATAGCTAAGTTAAGTAGTTCTACTTGAAGCATGTGCATTTTCTTTAAATCAAATATTGTTCTACTTGTTTTTCTTTCGGGTTTTAAAGGAATTAAGCCCTCGCCTGTACAAGGTGCATCTAGCAGTACTTTGTCGAAATAATTATTGAATTCTTTAATTTTTCGTGCATCCATATTTAATACTATCGTATTTTTGACCCCGAGTCTACGTATATTAGATATGAGTGCTTTTATTCTTCTATTATTCTTTTCTATAGCTACTACTATACCAGTGTTTTTCATTAATTGAGCTATTTGTGTAGTCTTACCTCCTGGTGCTGCAGCTAGGTCGGCTACTACTTCTTTAGGGCGAGGTGCTAAGACGTATGGAGGTATCATTGATGCTGGTCCTTGTATGTAGTAGTATCCCCTTAGATATTCATGTAGAGCGCCTATGCTTGTATCGGAGTGTAAGATCCAGTATCCGTGAAGGGTCCATGGTATTTTTTCTAGTACCACATGCTTAGACCTTAGTATTCTTTCAAGTTCTTTACACTTTATTTTTAAATCGTTGCATCGTATGCTTTGTCTTATACCTTTCTCATTACCTTCTAGGAACAACCTAACTTCTTCCCAATCATGTAGAATTTCATAGTATCTTTGAACCATGTATGGTAAATATCCATATTTCTCGGCTAGCTTCTTGGCAGTACTCGTTATCTTTACATTGAATACTATATCATCGTATTGCATTGCCGTCGCCACATGCTTATATAATTTAATCTCCTTAGGTAAAGGCTATTTGTAAATCTCACATAAGTTTATAGTTATTTTTAATATAATTTTGTATGTGATTATGAGTTATTTTCGTTGGAGGATGGTATTTTGAGTACTATAATAGCTTTGATGACCGATTTCGGCTACAAGGATCCTTATGTATCCTTAATGAAGTCTATAATTTACAAGATTAACCCCAAAGTAAAAATAATTGATTTAACTCACGATATTCCTAGTTTCGATATACATTATGCATCATATATCTTACTAGTTTCCTATAAGTATTTCCCTAGAGGCACAATATTTGTTGTAGTAGTTGATCCTGGCGTAGGGGGTAGTCGTAGAGTCCTAATAATAAAAACTAGAAATTATTTATTTGTTGGTCCTGATAATGGTGTACTATATCCTGCAGCAAACGACGATGGTATTGTGGATATAATTAATGTAGTAAATGATAAATTCTTTATCAAACCTACATCTAATACTTTTCATGGTCGAGACATTTTTGCACCTGTCGCGGCCTATTTGTCTTTAGGAATTGATTATAAAATATTTGGTAATAGTGTAACCATAGAAGATATTACTAAGTACGAGATAAATATACACGAGTTTAACGAGTCAGACAGAACTATATGTGGTCGAGTAATCCACATAGATAAATTTGGTAATATTGTGTTAAACATTAGGTATCGTCAGTACAATCTTTATAAGCTTTTCACCGAAGCACGAATTAGTATTAATGATAGGAATTTCAAGGTTAAAGTGGGTAAATCATTTAGTAGTGTGGGTAGAGGGGAGCTTGTACTATATATTAACAGTTTTAATTTGATGGAACTGGGTATAAACATGAGTAATGCGGCTAAAACCCTAGGTGTAAAAGTAGGTGATAGTGTATGTATAGAGCTAAGTTCGTAAGAGCGTTGTTTCCAGGTAGGTTTCAACCGCCGCATAAGGGACATGGTCATGCTATTAAGTGGATACTAGAGGAGTTGAGTGATGAGGTTATAATAGTTATAGGAAGTGCTCAAGAGAGTCATACTTTCCAAAATCCTATGACTGCTGGAGAAAGAGTGTATGCTATTAAGCTAATGCTTAAGGATATGAATATAGATCTGAATAGAGTATACATAATTCCAGTTCCAGATATATTTATGAATAGGGTATGGCCGCGTTTTGTGGAGGTTTTTTCGCCAAGTTTTGATGTAGTAGTAACACGTAATCCTCTTGTAAGAGAATTATTTGAAGAACTTGGTTATAAGGTTGTACCTCAACCATTAGTGAATCGTGATACTTACGTTGGCACAAAAATACGCAGACTTATGGTTGAGGGTGGTAATTGGGAACAATATCTCACGTCCTCCGTAGCCTCGTATATTAAAGAAATTAGATTAGTAGATAGATTAAAGTTAACACTAGGTAGTGAGTAGGTGTATAACATAATGGATAGTAATTTAGTAGTAATAGATGGTAGTATTGGTGAAGGAGGAGGTCAAATACTTAGAACAGCTTTAGCTTTATCAGCTGTACTCATGAAGCCCATAAAAATATTCAATATAAGAGTAAAGCGCAAAAATCCTGGGTTACAGCCTCAACATTTAACAGCTGTGCGTGCAGTGGCAACTTTAGTTGACGCAGAAGTTAAGGGTGCATATAAGGGGTCAACAGAACTCTTATTCATACCTCGCTTACGTAGATCTGGTTATTTTAGGTTTAACATAGGTACTGCAGGAAGCATCACATTGGTTATGCAAGCAACATTACCGGTTATGGCCTTTGCACCAGAAAAAACTTGTATTGAAATAATTGGTGGTACAGATGTACCTTGGAGTCCTCCCATTGATTATGTAAGATTTGTCCTTAAATACTTTCTAGATAGAATGGGCTTAAGTTTGCATGTGAGTATAAGACGGCGAGGCCATTACCCACGTGGAGGAGGTATAGTAGAATATTGTGTGAAGCCTGTATTTCCATTAAAAAGCATAAATATAATCGAACGTGGGGCCATAAAAGCCATTAGAGGCCTTTCACATGCAGTAAGATTACCTAAACACGTTGCACTGAGGCAAGCAGATGCAGCATCTAAGTATTTAGTTGAGAAAGGCTATCCTAAGCCCTCAATAGATATAGAGTGGTATGAACCTCATAGAGATAAACATCTTGGTCCAGGTAGCGGAATAGTTGTTTGGGCTTTATGCGAACTCAGCATACTTGGAGGTGATAGCATAGGGGCACGGGGTAAGCCGGCGGAGAAAGTAGGCATTGAGGCAGCAGCAAAACTTGTAGAAGATCTAAGTACCGGGAAAGGCTTAGATAGGCATATGAGTGATATGTTAATACCATTTCTAGCACTAGCTAAGGGTACTTCCCATGTAGGAGGTGCTAAATATACTCTCCATGCACATACTAATGCGCTAATAGTTTCAAGAATTATAGGAGAAGATATAGTGGAAATCAATGGTGAATTAAATAAACCTTTCGAGATGAGAATAAAGGGTATAGGTTTCGAACCCACATAGGATTCTTAGAGATAATGTCGTACTTCATAACTATCACTAAGAAGATGTTGAGCAGCTTTTAGCACATATTGACGTTGTCGTATAGTGGCTAGTAATCTCTTTACATGAGTAACACTTAACGAAGTATTCTTTGCTATCTTATGTAAATTTAAATTACCATCGTTCTCTAAGAGCCCTAATATTATGTAAGCTAAAGCTATCTTTGCTCTTTCAGTTCTTGAAGCTAATACTGGATCATTGTCTATAATTTTCTTGATAATCTCTCTTATTTTCTCAGGAATATTCTTGGTTGATGTAATGTATTTATGGCGGAATAACCTTACATGCCCTCTTTTCCCTTCTAAATACTCTTTGAATGCCTCTTCATCAAGAATTATGCTCTTTTTCTTAAGTTTACGTGTAATTTTATAGTATTCCTTAGTTCTATAAACGAGTTTATGATACATTTTTATTCTTGATTTTATTATGTAGATTTCACTAATTCTGTATTTAGTTTTATTATACATTTTTGTATTAAGATTAAGAGTACAGTCTGTACTATATTTTTGTTTTGGCTCTTCATATATGTAATCAATTACTAATCCACAATTACAGCATACTACCGTCCCTGCTTTATAATCCCATAATATATTGTCGCTTTTGCATTCAGGGCATCTCATGGGGACTATACCATGTGGCCTAGCGGTGGTAATACTATTACTATTGAATCATGTGTTCATAGACATAGAGTCTGTGGGGGGAGGGCGTAAGTATTCTCTCCATTACCTATTTTACTCTAATTTGATTGCTAAGGAATCAAGAAGTCTAAGCGAATCACCTAATATCAACACATATATATTAATAAGGGTGCTGTATAGTGTAAAGACTTGGTGTCGCTATGGCATACTATGGTGGTGCAACGGCAGTAGGTATAAAATCTAACAGCGGCGTGGTTTTAGCTGCTGAGAGGAGATTTAGTTACGGTGGATATATATTAAGTAAGACGGCTAGAAAAGTATTCAAAATAACTGATAGAATAGCATTTGCGGGTGCAGGATTAGTAGCGGATATTCAAGCCATGAATAAGATCATCCAAGCAGAAATAAAATACTATGAAGTAAGTATGGGAAGACCTATAAGCATAAGATCAGCAGCTAAATTAATATCAAGTATTCTATACTCATACAAATATCTACCAATGCTTTCAGAGCTCATCATAGGTGGAGTAGACTACGAAGGATACCACCTATACGTAATGGATCCTCTAGGCTCATTAATAGAAGACGATTATGCTGCCGTTGGTAGTGGTGCACCAATAGCTATAGGCATTATTGAGAACTCTTATAAACCCGATCTCAATCCAGAGCAAATGGTAGAGTTGGCAGTAAGTGCTATAAAAACGGCTATTTCAAGAGACGCCATGTCGGGAGATGGTATAGATATAATACTAATAACAAGCGAGAAAACGCTTGAGAAGTTTATAAAGATAAGCTAATATGTTAGCAACAGAAAAATAGATAGACACAAAGATATTCGGTAGTATAATTTGACCATGTTCGATGTTTTTAAAGCAAAGAAATTACAAGCATACTTATCTAAAAAGGTTATACTGAAGGATAATTATAGCGTAATAAACAGGATTGCATGTGTTGATGCATCATATAGTAAAAATATAGTATTTGCTATAGCAGCACTGTTTGACTATCCCTCATCTAGAATGTTAAAATATGTTGTAGTCAAAGATATTGTAAACATACCGTACGTACCAGGACTGCTTGCATTCAGGGAGGCACCATTTTACATTAAAGCGCTAAAAAGACTCGGATTGAATAATATAGATTTAATATTGGTTGACGGCCACGGTATAGCTCATCCCAGGAGGCTTGGTATAGCTGCCCATATAGGTGTGGTTTTGTCTAAACCCACGATAGGTATTGCAAAAAAGAAGTTGTATGGAGAAGTAAAAACTATAAATAATAAAAAATATATTATTGACCCTATAACTAATGAAAAATTAGGTATTGTTTTATCAATTAGAAGAAAAGATATATTCATAAGTCCAGGCAATATGATTAGCATAGAGTCAGCGTATAATATAGTTAAAAAACTTATTAAAGGCCATAGCTTACCTGAACCATTATATGTAACGGACAAGTTAACTAAGACCATAAAATTTGAGGAAAAGATATAGTAGGCTGACATGTTTTGCAAGATTATCAAGAAATGTAAATGGTGTTATAGTGTATATGTTTATTGGTTATGGTGTGGCGGGCCCGCCGGGATTTGAACCCGGGACCTACGGGTTAAAAGCCCGCCGCTCTACCAGGCTGAGCTACGGGCCCTAAGAGCGTTGATATCTTGTCTTGTCAGCCATAGGTACACTTAAGCTAAGAGGATAATAAGCTAATATGGACTATATCGTAATAGATGAGGCTATGTATATTATTAGTATATGGAATTTAGCTTGATTATTTAAATAGTACAGTAAGCCCTATAAAGGGGGTATACTAATCGTGCAAAAGGTATCACGCTTACACACACTATAGGTAAGGATCCATGGTACGTAAGTTTAATGTGTTGGAACA